>JACCSL010000276.1 GCA_013812995.1 Ardenticatenales bacterium
GGCACGCCGCGTGGGAGTCTCACAGTGCCGCGCCTCAAGGTATCTCCCCCGCCGCCCACGGGAACACTGGCCGTGCCACAAGCAGAGCCCTTTGGCGAGGTGCTGACCTTGCTGAGCCACGACGCCCTGCCAACCGCCCTGACAGCAAGCGAGACCCTTACCCTGCGCACGCACTGGCGCGCCGATCAGTCGATGGAGCGACCGCTTACCTCATTTTTGCATCTTGTCGGTCCAAACGGGGCGCTGGTGGCCCAGAGTGATCTGGCCCCGCCCTACCCGGTCACGCTCTGGAGCCACGGCGAGATTGTGGAAATCGCCCATACTCTGGCGCTCCCAGCAACCCTGCCCCCTGGTCCCTACACGTTTTACCTCGGCTGGTACGATAGTGCCTCACTGGAGCGGGTGCCCGTGCCAAGTAACGAGCCAAATGTGCTGCCTCTTGGGCAAATTGATCTTCCCTAGTCGATTCCTCTCACGGAATCTCCAGTTGCTCGACAAAGCGCGTCCCGTCCCAGAGCCAGGCAGGCGTGCCGCGTTCAGGATCGTACCAGAGCAGCGCCAGCCGATAGTCACTCACCGTGCTCCCTGGCGGGAGATTGAAATGCCATGTAGCGGAGTAGCGTTCCCCTGGCAGCCAGGAGAGGGTTCCCTCTACCCCGGCTGGCACACCGTCTTGCTGCGCGATAACACTGCCATCCGCGGCGAGTAGCCGCGCTGAGAGGCTGTAGTATCGCGCCAGGGGTTGATGACTTTGCCACGTTAGCTCTACCGTCGTTGTGTCAAGGGCCTGAGCGCGCACCAACCGCACGGGCAGAAGGTCGGGAAGCGTCGAGGCGTCTGCCGCGATGTGCATTGGCTGCTCCAACCGCCACTCGTGGGGCTGCTCTTGGCCAGGGTACGCGCCCGAAAGCACGAGACGCCAGTCGCCGGGCGGGGGCGTCTGTAGGGGGAGGGAGAGAACGGCTACCTCATCAACGATCATGGGAAGCGGAACAGAGAGCTGTTGAATGCTTGAGGGCTGCCCCTCCTGCCGCCATTCGACCATGACCGTCATCGGTTCGCCCCCCAGCGGTACATAGGAAAGCTCGGAGGTAGTGAGGCGGAGCGGCAGGTCAACGCGCTGCTGGGGCGGCAGCCTATCAAGTGGCAGTTGGATCTCGGGTAGCGGGGCGGCGGGAGAGGATGCAATTTCAAAAACCCGTTCCGCCTCAAAGTGAGCCACCTCGTTGATCCCATCGGGCAGCGGCAACGCAGCGGAGGCAAGGTGTTGCGCCGCTGGCTCATCGGCGTGGACAACCACGTATCTCACCCCCAGGCCCTGTAGCAGCGCCACCGACCGCTCGGAGGGGAAAGTTTGCATCTCGCGGGCAAAATCCCCGTGGCGCACAGGCACATAACCACTGTAGCCATCAGGGGTGGTATGCCAGTGATAGGTCGAGAAAAATTGTGCCTCCAGCAGCCGCGACTGCTCCCAGGCCAGGCGAGGTTGATCCTCGGGGATTCGCGGCTGAGCGCGGTCAGCCACGAGGGGCAATTCAAGGAATCGGCTCGGCGGCTGCTCGTCCAACCAGCCAAGCGAGGCAGGGGGTTCCGGCATGGGAACCAGCCGCAGCGGGAAGACGGCAAATTCGAGCAGCACCAGCGCCAAAGCCAGCGGTGCGGCCCAGCGTCCCCGGAACCGCGCCAGCCCCAGGGCTGCCAGCATCGAGAGGGCCAGCGTGACCAGCACCGCCCAGCGCACAGGCGCGCGAATGGCGTTGAAGCCGGGGACAACCTCCCAGAGCCAGCGGTACGGCAACGCGATGCCCGTGGGTTTCGTCGCCTGGAGTGTCAGCGTTGGACCAAGGGAGAGCAGAAAGGCCAGCAGCGCCAATCCCAGCCAAAGCCCGCGCCGCCCTCCTCGATAGCGCAGCGCAAGCCCACCCAGCACTAGCACCGTCAGCCCAGGGAAGAGTGTGTCAGGCGGGCAACAGGGACCATAGACGTAGTGCAGGGGACGCGTCAGAGCGCCCCATAGCACCGTTCCCTCGGGCGCGTAGCCATACGCCTGAAGACTCGCGCTGAACTGCTCATTCTGGGCAAGCGTCCACCCCGCGCCAAGCGTTCGCTGCACCTCGAAGTAGGGCAGCACCAGGGGCACCATGACCAGCAGCACCAGCAGCGCGGCCAAAGCAGCGCCCGCCACACTCTGCCATGCCAGGCGGCGCTGCCACACCAGCCACGCCCCTACATAAAAAACACACGCCATCGCACTGAAAAGCGCCGCATAAAAACTCGCCAGTGCCTGCAACAAAAAGAACCCCCCAAACAAAAACCCATCCCTCACCCACCCCAACCCTCCTCCATCATCCTTTCCGTTGTCGTCACTTTTGCCTTTTACCTTTCCGCTCCTTAACAGCCTATCCAGATAAATCAACGCCATCGGCAGCCATCCAAACGCCAGCAACTGCACCTGACTGAGATGGCCCATACGGTAAGGGCTCCAGGCAAAGGCCACCGCCGCCACCAGCGCGGCATCGCGTCTCCCACTCAGATAAAGCGCGAGCAGATAGGCCCCGAGGGCGGTGGTGAAGAAGGAGAGCAGAAAAGCAACATTGTAACTGAGCAACGCATCGTCGGTGAACCATTGAAGCGGCATCACCAGCGCACTGGTGCTCAGTAAAATCTCGCTGAAGGCCAGGGTATTGCGCAGGGGGAAGAAGATATTGGCGTCGTAGAGGTGCAGCGGATCCACCAAGAGTTGCCGCGCCTCCCAGGCCATGATCCAGCCGTTGAGCAGCGGATCCTGTCGGTCCACCACATGGGTCGTCAGGGTCGCGGCGGTGGGCCAGGTAAGCAGAAGGGTAAAAAAGAGGAGGGTAAGGAAGGGTAGTGCGCGGCGAAACATTGCGCCATTGTAGACAAAACAGAAGAGCGGCCAAAAGGCCGCTCTTCCTGCAAAGAATTTTAGAGCGGTCAGGCAGCCCTGTCGATGGGCAGGGGCTGGTTCGTGTCAAGAAAGGCGCGAACTTCTTCTTGAGCCTTGATAAACCAGTGGATCATCGTGTTGGTGGAGGACTTACTGTTGCGAACGGCGCGTTGGGAGCAGGTGGTGCAGCCAAGATTGGCTTTGTAGTTAGTACAACGTAGACAACCGCAAATCCGAATCATCATCAACTGGAACGCGAGGCTATCCTGATCGGTTTCTGGAAGGGTACCAACCCGATCAACCAGTGTTGCCCAGGAGGTTTCTTCCCGCATGTCGCGAAGAAAAGGCACACTACTGTGGGGAAACAAAAACGGTGTTTTATTGGAAAACATGCCTGTCGCATCCCTTTCTACTCTGAGGAACTTGTGCTTGGGACAATAAAAAAGGGCGTGAGAGCCCCTCGGTGCTCACGCCCTTTTACCACTCATTAGATTGCCGTCATCTAGGTGCAATTTGACAAACATTACGATACTTTCCTTACAGCCAGGAATGGAGCGATTCTAACACCTCATGGAAGAGCTGTCAAAAAGTACAGTGGGTCACTAAACAATATAAAAATTGTCAATACCAAGTTGGTCCTAGTTTGTCAGGGACCTATGACCTTAAAGTTGAAAGCGTCCCGCTGCGGGTAGAAGTTTGGAGTGAAAATTCAGTACATGCTCATCAAGTTGTTGATAGAGTTCGGTCCATTGGGGGTTTTGAAGGCTCTGCTTCATCACTTCTCTATCCTGGGCCACAAAGCCCATCAGGATTTGAGGCCCCTCGCCCCAATAGGTATACCAGACCTCGGAGGGTTCGAGCCCTAAGCGCATCAGGCCCGGTGTGAATTGTTGGCTAACAAAATCCAGGTATGACGTCTCCCGCCCTGGTCTAATATCCCAGCTCATTAGCAGCTTTATCATTGAATTTCCCTTGAGGACAGACGTTTTCCAAGCATACCACAGCGACCCCTCGTTTGCCAATCACAAATGGCGTTTCACGACATGTTCTATAGCTTAGTCGCGGAAGTTCTGCGTGATCATCAGGCCGCGCGACCCACCATCCAGGATGCCGATGCCGACGCGCCCAAACTCGGGGCGGAGGATATTTTCGCGGTGGCCGGGGGAGTTCATGAGGCCATTGTGCGCGATGGTGAGTGTGGGGGCGTGGGCTAGGTTCTCCCCTGCCGTCAGGTAGCGAACGCCCGCCGCCTCTATCCGATCAAAGGGAGTCAGCCCCTCCGGTGTGCTGTGGGAAAAATACCCCCGGGCGAACATATCAGCGGAGTGGCGGCGCGCCACCTCGGTCAGCTCGGGGTCCATCTCAAGGGCGGGCAGCCCTACCCTCGTGCGCTCAGTGTTGATAAGCTCCAGCATCTGAGCCTCCAGCGCAGGCGCGGGGGCTGCCTCTGCCTCCGATACCTTGTAGGGCAACTCGACCATCTCATCTGAGTCAGGATGGATGGTCGTGAGGTTGAGGGTCTGAGAGATCGCATCCCCAACAATCGGCGTCAGTTCGGCCTCAAGGCGGTCCGTCAGGGAGGCAAAGCGACTCGCGAGGGCACTCTCGCGAGTGGCAACGAGCAGGCCACCGGTCAGGGGAAGAGAGAGCAAGAGCGAGGCGAGCAGGGCCGCAAAGAGGAGTCCATTGACCAGCCCTGGAAGGAGCCCCAGAAAGCGGTTGGAGTCCGTCGTGTGGGAGCGGGCAGGAATGCGTGTGAGCACGAAGCGCCAGAGCAGGCTGGCGAGGAGTCCCGTCAGGATGGCGGTCGCCAGAAAGCCGATGGGGCGCGCTATCGCGTCGGAGAGGCCCAGGGTTGGGCCAAGCCAACTCGCCACCTCATCATAGAAGGTAAAGGCCGCCAGAAGGCTTCCCACCCAGCTCAGGAGGTCCAGAAAGCCAATAATGAAGCCATTCTGCCAACCCCGTAGCACATGGTAGACAATAACAAGCAGCAGCAGGATATCGATGTAGCTATTGATCATGGTGGTCGTTTCTATTGTCGTGAATCTGCCCCTATGATAACATTCAACTTGAAAACCTTGAATAGCAACTATCCGTAAAGCGTTGCGCAACTGCGCCCAGGCTATTTCAAACTCTCCCAGGAGCGTCCGTGAAAAAATTTCTCCTTCTCCTGATTTTCCCTCTGCTCGTTGGCTGTGCTCTCATAGAAAGTGAGTCCAACGAGATTGCTATCTGTTCCAGCCTTCCACTTAGTCACGAAAACCCAACCCGGTACATCTCCATGAGCCGCGCCATCGAGCAGGCGATTGAGGAGAAGGGCACAGTCACCGTCGGTGGCAAAGAATATACGTTGCGATACGTCTCCCTTGATGGCGCGACACCCGAGCGCGGTGCCTGGGATACCGGGCAGGAAGCGCGAAATGCGCGCGCCGCTATTTCCGAGCATGACTGTGTGGCCTACATTGGCACCTTCAACTCCGGGGCGGCCAAAATCTCCATGCCCATCCTGAATCGCGTGCAGATGCTGATGATCTCGCCCGGCAACACCTATCCGGGTCTGACGAAACCAGGCACTGGCATCGGGGATGAGCCCTGGATCTACTCGCCCCTCGGTCCGGGTAAGCGCAACTACTGCCGCGTCGTTCCCGCCGATGACCTTCAGGCCCCCGCCGCTGCCAACTATGCGGCGAATACGCTGGAGGTGAAGCGTGTCTTCATCTTCCACGATACCGAATTGTATGGAAGAGGGCTGGCCGAAATCTTTGCAAGGGCGGCAGTCGAAGAAGGGTTGGAGGTGGTTGCGGAGCCTCGGGGCATCGATTCCCGCAGCTTGAATGCCGCAAGCGAGGCCCAGACGATCCTCGCCACAAACCCCGATCTGGTCTACTTTGGAGGCGAGGTTGGAAACAAACCTGGTGCGATCCTGCGGGCGCTGCGCGAAAGAGGGTACACTGGCTATTTCATGGGCGCGGACGCCATTGCCGAGGATGCCTTCCTGGAGCAGGCGCAGGTACGCTCCGATGATGACAAGGTTTTTGCAACTCTGGTCGGCCTACCCCTAGACCAGCTAAGTGGGGCCGGGGCCGAGTGGCGCACTCGCTATCTGCAACGCTACGACGACATCGACCCCTTCGCGGCCCCCAGCTATGAGGCGGCGCAGGTGGTGATCCAAGCCCTTGAGCGGGTACCTGCCACGGATAGAATCGGTGATGCCTTTATCACCCATGTTCGGCTGGAGCTGCTCCGCGAGATCAAGGCGACTCGGGATTACCAGGGCGTTCTGGGACAGTGGAGCTTTGATGAAAATTGCGACACGACCGACACGACCATCTCGATGAACCAGGCGCAGGGCGGAAGCTTTCAGTTCGTCGATCTGGTGAGAGGGGAGTAAAGCGAGACACGTTATGGCTAAAGTTACCTGTCCTGTTTGTAGTGCAACGTTCGAGCGGCCCGCCGATGGCATCTGTCCGGAGTGTGGGGTCGCGCTGACTCCCTCGGCTGCGCCCGTCATTCCGCCCCCTGCCCGTGCTACTGCCGCGAAGGGGGGCTCCTGCCCGGTCTGTGGCGCGCCGGTCAAACCCGGCGCGAAGGTCTGCGATGAGTGTGGCATCGACCTCGCCGAGGCGCAGGCCGCGATGAGCGGTACCCCAAGTGCTGCGGGGAGCAGTGTAGGGGGCACAGCGACGACTCACAGCACTTGTCCGGTCTGTGGGGCCACGGTCAAGCCCGGCGCGAAGGTCTGTGATGATTGTGGGGTGAACCTGGCCGAGGCGCAGAGTATGACATCGTCGGGAAATGGGGCCGCGATCTCTACCGTGCCGAGCGCGCCGCCCGCCGCGGCGGCTCCTGCCGCTGTGTGCCCCAGTTGTGGCGCTGATCGCCGGCCCGGAGCCTCTTTCTGCCGCGAGTGCGGTGAGTCCTTCCCCAAAACACCGTCCATTCAGGGAGAGGGGCTGCTGGAGCCGGGCGAGTTTCTGAGCGGGCGCTATCGCGTCGAGCGAAAGCTGGGCGGTGGCGGAATGGGAGCCGTTTACCTGGCGAAGGATATGAACCTCAAGGGTAAGCTAATTGCTATCAAGGCGGTGCTCAACAGCGAGGATCCCGATCTGCTGCGCGCTGCGCGCCAGGAGGCCGAGAATCTACTAGGTATTGATCATCCCAACATTGTCACCCTGCGCGATATTGTGGAGAAAGCCTCTGTCCCCTTCATCGTCATGGACTATCTGGAGGGGCCGGACTGGAACGATCTCTACGAGCAGCGTATCTCCACGAAGGAAGAAGCGTTCACGGCCGAAGAAGCCATCACGATGATTCTGGGTATCGTGCCCGCCTTCGAGTACTTGCACAACCGACGCCCTCCCGTGGTCTACCGCGACTTCAAGCCGAGCCAGGTCAAGGTAGTAACAGAGAAAGCCACCGGGCAACAGCGCCATGTTCTGCTGGACCTTGGTGTGGCGTACACCTATGAGGGACAACCCGAGGAAGCATGGGGTACGGTGGGTTATGCCCCGCCTGAGGTAGGCGGCGTCTGTCTTCAACCGCCTACGATGGACCTGGCGACCATCTGCCGCACACTACAAGGGCTGCTGGGGCTTGACCTGATGAAGTATGGCTATGGCAACATGCCTCCCATGGATCAGGTTCCCTGGATACCCGAGGAACTCTACTATCTCCTGGAGCGTGGAACCGCCCTGGACCCGCGCCGTCGCTTCCAGACGCTGGCAGACCTGCGGGCACAGATGGAGGGTGTTCTGCGCCTGATCCAGGGGCGGCAGGGAACCCTCCCCCGCCCGTCGGGGGCCTTCTACACGCCAGTGGTCAGCCGAATCTTCACCGGCAACCTGCACCGAACGACGGGCCATCTTCTTTCCCTGCCGGTGTCGCGCGAGGATGACCCTGCCGCCCCCTCGCTGGATCAGGCCAGCGATCTGCTCCTCCAGGGCAAGCCGGAAGATGCGCTGGCCCACATCGAGCAGGCGCTGACGATCAACCCGAAAAGCACCCATGCCTACCTACTCAAGACCGTGGCCCTGGGTAAAATCGGGCAACTGGAGCAGGCACAGGTCGAACTGAACAAGGTCACGAAGCTCACCGACATTTCCTCAGACTGGTCCTATGCTATCGTGGCCGCGCAGATGGCTGAGGATTCCAACGACCCTGCACGCGCGGAACAACTGTACCGCGACTTGCTACGTATGGTTCCGGGCGAGCTGCCGCCGCGTCAGAAACTGGCAAATCTTCTGCTCCGCCAGGGCCGCTACCAGGAAGCATCGGACCTCTATGCGCAGATTGTGGGGGCCGACCCCGCCAATGCGGAGGCGATTCTCAACTGGGCAGACTCCCTGGCAGCGGTTGGCAGCGCGGAGCAATCCATCTCCGTGCTGCGCCGGGTGGGGGAGAACGCGGTTCGTTTCGTGGATGCCCAGACGCGCATGATCGAGTTGCTGCTCCAACGCGCCCATCAGGATCCAGCGGCGCTCAATCTGGCGGCGGAGGCTATCGAGAGTTTACAGGGTCGCACCCAGACCCCACGCTACTACCGTCTGGCTGGCGATTGGTGGTTCGAGGCTTATCAATTGGGCCAGCGCAACAAGCTTGATCAGATTCAAAACTGGCCGATGGGGAATGGACGCCCAGCTCTCAAGGAGATTGCTCAGCGGGCGCGTGAGGCATATCGTCACTACCTGCGCGTCGCGCCGTCGAGCGACGACACCGATGAGATTATTGGGCGAATCCACTTCGGCATCAGACACATGATGTGAGTTCACGGAAAAGGAGTATTGAATGTCTCTCTTCTTTGTCACACCCCACCCGGTTGAAACGCAGCTTCTGGCAGGTGCCAATCAGACACGCGCCGATTTTGTCTTCGATGTCATGCCGAACACAGACGCGATGCGCGCGGCGGGCAGTGCCCACACCATCTGGTCGCTTGTGCTGGATTCGAGTGGCTCCATGTCCGGCGAGAAGATGCGCGCGCTGAAGGAATCAGTGAAGCAGATTCTGGCAAACCTGCCTCGCGAGGCCAGCTTTGAGATTCAGGTGGTGGCCTTCCATACCTACGCTCGCGAGATCATTGAGCCGACCCGCGCGACGGATATCCACAGCGCGCTGCGCCGTGCCCAGAATCGCATCGACGAGTTGAAGGCCGAGGGCACGACCTCGATGGGGCGCGGGCTGGAGTTCGCGCTGAAAGCCTTCGAGAAGCGTCCCGATGCGATTCGGCGCGTGCTGTTGCTCAGCGACGGAGAGCAACAGGGAGATGAGCCCATCGAGCGCGTCTATCAGATCGCCCAGGCCATCAATAGTGCTGGTGGGCAGATCGAGGCCTGGGGCGTTGGTCACCAGTGGAATGAGAATGAACTGCGTAAGATTGCCCAGCTCACTGGCGGAACCGCCGAGGTGGTTCCCTCCCCACACGAGATCGCGGACGATATCGATGCCCTGCTGGAGGACGTGAAGGGCACACCCGCCCAGGATGTGAACCTCATTTTCCGCACGCCCAAGATGTATGAAATTCTGGAAGTGAAGCAGGTCTATCCCAACATCGCACCCGCCCAGGCAGACAAGATTTCGCCCCAGGAATTTATCATTCCTCTAGGCACCGTCACCGGCCAGGGCGCGAAGATTCTGGTCCGGATCGAGGGGGTGGAGCGACCCGCTGGGCTGGCCGTTCGGGCCATCAAGCCGGAACTACGCTACACGCGCAACGGCGAGACCGTCAGCGAAGAGTTGGCTGCCTCCGCCAATGCCTTCGTCAAGTGGGTGACCACACCCAGCGAGATTCAGCCACGCGATCCCGTGG
>JACCSL010000331.1 GCA_013812995.1 Ardenticatenales bacterium
GCTCCATCCCTACCATGATATGGTTATCGCCACGAAGGGTGGGTTTACACGCCAGGGCCCCAATCGCTGGGAAATCGTGGGACGACCCGAGTACCTGCGCCAGTGTGTCCTGATGAGTATGCGTCGTCTGGGGGTAGAGCGCATTGATCTCTGGCAGCTTCACCGCATCGACCCGAAGACGGAGCGCGAGGCGCAGTTTACCGTGATTGCCGAGATGCAGCGCGAGGGACTGGTTCGCCATGTAGGGCTCAGCGAGGTCAACGTAGAAGAGATCGAGGCAGCGCGGTACTATTTTCCAGTGGCGAGTGTGCAGAACCTCTATAACCTCGTGGCGCGCCAGAGCGAGGCCGTGCTGGAGTACTGTGAGCAGGAAATGATCGCCTTTATCCCCTTCTTTCCCCTGGCCGCCGGAGGGTTGGCACGCGAGGGTAGCGTCCTGAACGAGATTGCCACGCGGTTGGATGCCAGCCCGGCGCAGGTGGCATTGGCCTGGGTTCTGAAACGAAGCCCGGTGATGCTACCTATCCCTGGCACCAGCAAAGTACGCCACCTGGAGGAAAACATGGTAGCGGCGGCCCTCGACCTCAGCGACGAGGAATTCAGCGCACTGGAGGCGGTGGGGCGCGAGGAATGGCAGCGGGTTCAAGAAAAGCAGCAGGAGGGTGGCTCATCCGCCTAATTCACCTGCTCAGTGAAAAATGACTTTTCTTGGATCATCTGCAAACTTTTTTGCCGCGCCAACTGATATATCCAGGAGCCACACGACGGACCGTGCTCGGACAGCCAGGGGGCGTCGTTCCAGGCTTGCCAGAAGGTTTCTACCAGAAGCTCTGACGCCAGGTCAGGGTCATCCACCATGCGCCAAATCAGATTGTAGGTCGTCTGGGCGTAACGGTCATAGAGTGCCTCCAGGGCCAAGGGATGTCGGGCCCGGAGTTGCTGAAGCAGTAACGTGTCGGACTGAACCATCTCATCCATCGTTCGTCTGAACTCTCCTGTGGAGTGCTGTGGGGTGCTGTTCTCAGCAACTGTACTGATGGCATCGGCAAGGTCAACCCCAAGGAGAGATGTGTTAGAGGCTCTGGCTGAGCCCTGTGCGCCGAAAGAGCAGCAGAGTAAACGCAGCGGTGACCTGCTGCTCTACGCGCGCCTCCAGACCTCGACGCGCCTCCTCGGAGGTATGGCGCGCGCTGGGTGTCATACCGATCAAATCCCCAAGGGCATCCTGGCTGAGATGCATAGGATAGCGGAGCACCTTGCGTGCCACGAGGTCGAAGCTTTCCGCCATCTGCTCCACGACGCGCTGCTCCTTATTTTCCTCGATCTCGATCAACCCGCCCTCTTCCCGCAGCTCCCCGAGGTGCTCCGGGCATGGAATGACCACCAACAGCAGTCCCTCCCGCGCACTCACCCGCGCGAACTCGGCCGCGTTGCGTGGGGCGAAGATGTTGATCAGGAGATGAACGGATTGATCTCCCAACAAAAGCGACTGCCAGGTGTCGGCGACCAGGAAGAGAATGTCAGGGTACTTCCGCGCTGCCAGCCGCGCTGCTTCCTTGGAGATGTCCATGCCAACATAGTGGCACTCCCTGTCTAGTTGATGTTGTAGCTGGCCGAGATAGTATCCCTCCCCGCAGCCTACATCCAGGATGACGCACTCGGCTCCCACGGACAGGTGAGACTCTGCTAGCCGCGTCACGGCATCGGAGAGGGGCTTGTAAAAATCACCCTCCAAGAAGGCACGGCGGTCGCGGAGCATCTCCTTGCTGTCCCCCAGAACCCGACCGGCTTTCTGCTCCAACAGCAGGTTGACATACCCCTCACGCGCCACGTCAAAGGTGTGGCGATTCGGACAGCGCAGGATGCGCGGCTCCCGCAGGAGGGGAGCCGCGCAGATCGGGCAAAGGAGCATCAGGGGCATGAGGAGGGGCTAGCCCATCGTCGCGACGTGCTCGGGCACAACAACATACTTGACGCGCTGCTCATCGGTGGGGCCAGGATAGGTCTCGCGCCCTGTGTAGCGGTTGGACAGGAAGTTGATATGCTCCCGCGCACCCTCCTCGGTGATCTCGACGACCGGGCCTCGGATGGCGATATAGCGATAGGGATTGTTGGGATCGATCATCGTCATCGCCACGTATGGGTGCTCGCGAATAGCGCGATCCTTGAGCCGACCTCGTGCGGAGTTGAAAAAGATGTGACCATCCTCGTAGTTAAACCACACAGGGGTTACCTGCGGCGTTCCGTCGGATAGGGTCGTTGCCAGCGAGGTGACGATGGGCTGTTCTAGTAGGTCGCGGTGGCTCTCGGGAATCGCTTCGGCCTGAACGATAGGGGCACTCATAAACGTCCTCCTGGTAAATGGGTTGAATAGTATAGCTGTTAACCGTAGCGAATTTTTCAGCGAAAGACAAGTGAGCGGTTTTGTAGGCCGATTCTTTCCATGAATATCTCCTGGAGCAACAGTGAATACTCGTTAGTTGACAATCCTCTATGCGCCGCCATGATTGACGCTCATCTCTTTGGAAAGGACTCTCCATGAGTGCAAAGACCATCCTGGTAATAGACGATGATCCCTCGGTCTGTTTGATGATCAAACTCTTTTTTGAACGACAGGGGTATGTGGTAGAAACCGCCGAGGATGGCATTGATGGCCTGGGACATCTCGCGCATGGCTACCCCGACTTGATTTTCCTGGATGTGCAGATGCCTATGCTGAATGGACACAAGGTTCTTGAGCTGCTTCGTGCCCGCCAGGTGAAAATTCCGGTCCTGGTGATGTCCGCGAACCCCGATGTGCCTTCCTGGGTGGCCGAGATCGGGGCAGCGGGCTTCGTCCCCAAACCCTTCTCTTTCCCCGACCTTCTGCCGCTCGTTGAGCAAATTCTGGGAGCATAGGCCATGTGACCCATCGCCTTGTCCCGGCGTCATACTTCCAGAAGCCCGCTTCTCCAGGGATCTCGAAGGAGATTCTCATGTCTGTTTGCCCGCGATGGCTGTGGTGGCTCCCCCTCTTCTGCTTTCTGCCAGCTCGACCGTGCTTCCCAGCATGACACCCATCCCGCGCGCTTCCCCAACCAAGACCCCACTCCCCACCTCGACTCCGTTTAGGACTGGCGATTGACTACCTCAGACCCGTTGAATTCTTGTTGATTTTAGCCCTTGACATTCTGCCTCAAATCCCATATCTTAGCCTCAGCAACAAACCTTTTTGGCAAAGGCAGGTAACGCGCGATGAGCAACATCACCATCAACAACATGACTGTTCTTCCTCAGGGGGAGGAGTGCGTCTGCGTGCCATAGGTTTATGTAAAGTCTAAGCGACTAACAGGCCGTGGGCGCTCCTCCAGCACCCACGGCCTCTTTATTTTCGCCACCAGTTGTTCCGGCGGGCCGTGGGAGATAGACCTCACCACGGCACTTTTCTTTCTGAACTCTCAAAGGAACACACCGATGGCCCTTCCACTCAAACAATATTGGAGCCTGCTGATCTATTATCTGAGCCCCCAATGGGGGAAGGCACTTCTACTGGCCCTGCTGCTCCTTACGAGCACCGGGCTTCAACTCCTCAATCCGCAGATTCTGCGCTACTTCATTGATACCGCTCTCAACGGCGAGGGCACGGAAAAGCTGGGTCTGGCCGCGCTCGCCTTCCTTGGGGTGGGCCTAGCAAACCAGTTGCTTGCTGCGCTTGCTACCTATTTTGGGGCAGACGTGGGCTGGACTGCTACGAATCTGCTGCGCGCCGACCTGGCGTTACACTGTCTGCGCCTAGATATGCCCTTCCACAACGAGCGTACGCCCGGTGAGTTCATTGAGCGTATCGACGGCGACGTGACGGCACTCTCTGACTTCTTCTCCCAGTTCGTCGTGCGCGTGGTGGGAAGTAGCCTGCTTCTGGTGGGGGTACTCGTGCTGCTCTTCCGCGAGGACTGGCGCGTTGGAACGGCGCTAACAATCTTCACGCTGCTGGCGTACGCGGTTTTGTCGCGGACCCACGACTTTGCGGTGGCCGCGACCACCGACGAGCGACAGAGCAGCGCCCAGCTTTTCGGCTTTCTGGAGGAGCGCCTCTCGGGTATCCACGATATTCGGGCGAATGGCGCGGGCGCGTACACGATGCGCCGCTTCTATGAGGTCGCGCACGACTTTTTCTATATGGGGCGACAGAGCTAAATCCAAAAACAGAACCTGTATCCTTGTTGTGCCCTGGAGTTCCTTGTTGTGGCCCTGCTGAACCAGGGGTTTCATCGTAATAATAGGTTCCCTCGATTACTCCCTCCAGTCTGTACCAGCCATTCTTTGAATCAATCACTATCCTATCCACGAGCATCATAAGGATGTGACGGCGGTCCTTAAAGGGAAGATCAAGGGCAAAGCCAGTTCTCCTTATTGCTTCGAGTTGTTCTCGGATGAGTTCTCGCTTGCGCTCGAATATTTGGACTACCGCTATCTCTTCCAGAATTTGTTCACGTTCATCTTTTAGTGCCTTTTTCCTGACGGATACGGTGTTTTTTTTGTCCTTATACTCATCAATACTGAATATATCAGCCGCAAACGCCCGGTCCCATTGTTTTTCTTCGGTGATACATTTCTCGATTTGTCTGGCAATATAGGCTAGCTGATGAGTAATAGTTCAGGGGGGGGTATGGACAAGCAGAGCGAAAATCGAGTAAGCTAAGGCCATGAGCGAGATACCGATGTTGGCCCCCGAA
>JACCSL010000346.1 GCA_013812995.1 Ardenticatenales bacterium
GGACTCGTAGCGGGTCTGGCCCCAGGGCTTGTCCCACAGGGATGCTTCGCAATAGCGTAGCTCCGCCTTCATGGTGCCATTGCTGCTCAGCGTGACGCTGGCCGATCCCAGGTGGTCGCCGATGAGCCACTCGGGGGCGGCGCTGCCCACGCGCAGGGCGATGCGCTGGCTGCCCAGATAGTAGTAGCGCGTTGGCGTCTGCGCGGTGGGCGTGATCTGGTACTCGAAGTGGCTGCCCACGTAGAGCGTGGTCACGTCCCCTTCAGTCAGGCGAGAGTCACAATCTATCGAGAATGTCGCGAAAGATAACAAGGGACATTCCCCCAAAAATCACTAGAAAGAACCCCAGAACTGTCCCCTGATAGGGACTTGAGTTGTCCCCAATGATCATCCATGTCGCTAGAGATGCGCCGATGCACGAGGCAAACACCATGAAAAGCATCGCTGCCGATGCCATAAACCAGGAAATTATATCGGTCATGAGTGGGGGTGTCCTTCTTTTGCCTTCAGCTTTCCGCCCACAAACCGTGCAACGTACAGGGTTGTGAGTAGGCTCAGCAGTAATGTTCCTAAAAACAGCGGCCAGTACCAGCCATTGGGCGGCCCATCTCCCCCACCTAATGCCCAGGCAGTCGTGAATGAGCACATGAATGACATGTACAACAGCATCAACACCGCTCCGATTGTCGATAGCCCGCGAATTACGCCACTAAACATGGTTCGTTTCCTTTATGTTTGTAGAAATTTATTTGTAGGGCGGGGTGAGGGCATAGCCCTCACCCCTGTTCTATTCAAGATGAGGAGAGTCAAACTGTTCCCAGATAGCTCATCATCGTTATTCGAGAAGATGCTCACATAGCGAGTTAGGGATATTGATGCTGATATGAGCTGCGGCAATATCGGGTGTCGCCCCTTGACCCATGTCGATATAGGCCATGACACCGCGTTGCTGAGCAATAATGCAATAGTAAGGGTGTTCTGAGAGATATGGTGGATTCGGACCCTCTGCCACAATCTGCCACCCTGCTTCGGGCAACGCTCGTTGATTGAAGGCTATCAACTCATCTACAGTCTGTTCTACCCAATAGCGACGTTGTCCAGGTAAACCATCAATATCAATGAGGGAACTGGCTTCGTCTCGGATAAGGTTTTCCGGAGTCGGTATGTAACGGATATGGGTGTAAAGGCCCCCAAATCCCCAAATAAGACGATATACGAGCACTAACCCCATTAAACTCAGGATGAGGCACAAGCCGCCAATGAACAATGCTTGTCGCAATGTTGGCTTAGGAATTTGTGGTGATTTCGTCTTGTTAATGCTTTCGTGCATTGCGATCTCCAGCTACGGGGGCAGCAACGCTTAACACATATTCAGCCACAGTTAGGTTGCGGTGGAAGGCATGAGGATCCGTAGTATAGAAATAATACATACGGTTATTAGCTCCAAGGACACCCTCGTCGAAAGGACCATTCGTAATTGGGTCAGCCACATGATTAAGCACCACAACATTTGAATTTGCGGCAGAATTATTTACAAATGGGGGAAATAACTTTGATGCGCCTGGTATAAGGTTGAACGGTGAAGACCATAGAGGAGATCCAGCAGTGATGGCATTTTTGACATTGTGTTTATGTCCTACCGTACTAATGTAATGCAAGACGAGATTACCACCTTTGCTATGACCAATCATAGTAATATCTTGCATTCCTTCCATCTGTTCCTCCAGAGCACCAATACCCCAATCAATCGAGGCATTACGTGAACTTTGTTTTCCAGTGGTGCCACAACCACAAGCATTCCAGTTGAAGATGTGAACACCCTCCCTTTTCATGATGGTTTGCTTGGCAGCATCATCTCCTGCCCTGGTAGCTTCCATCCATTCACCGTAAAAATATTTGTGCCAGTCATCATTCGTCCACCCTTTGTAGGCCATCACCCATTCCCGCCAAGTTTCTGGGTCTTCCCAATCATGTGAGCCAAATCCCCCTACCAGCATGACATCGTGGCCGGTGGGGTCGGTGTATTTGATGGGGTTGTTGAGGGTGTAGGCGTAGCGGTTGAAGCTCTGCGGGTTGCCCGCGTTCGGAACAATGGTGTCGGCCTGGATGAACTTGCCCA
>JACCSL010000416.1 GCA_013812995.1 Ardenticatenales bacterium
ACCTGAGCCCATCAGATGCGTAAACAAGAGCGGCGCGCCCCACGCTGGGCGCGCCGCTTGCATGTAGCTCGACAAGGGCATTGAGGAGAGATAGGAATGCATCCGCTTGATATTGTCGCGGCGCTACTCATCCTGGCGGGTTTGCTGGGCGCGATCCTGCCTGCCCTGCCAAGTACCCCGCTCATCTTTGCGGGTGCGCTGCTCTATGACTGGGTCCATGAGTGGCAATTTTTCGGCTGGGAATGGCTGGCGGTGCTCTTCCTGCTGATGATTTTGGCAATGGTCGGCGATTGGTGGCTGGGCAACCTGGGAGCCAAAAAAGGGGGAGCCTCCTGGCAGGCAATGCTCGTGGGGATGGTGCTGGGAACCGTGGGGCTCTTCATGCTTCCGCCCTTTGGTCTCCTCATCGGGTCACTGGTGGGCATCGTGGGTACGGAGATGATCCGGGCGCGCCACGCGGGGAAGGCGCTCCGGGCGGGGGGTGGCTGGCTCGCGGGCTGGCTGCTGAGCCTGCTCTTGCAGGGAACCATCGCTGTGCTCATGGTCGGACTTATACTGTGGCAGGCATCGTGAGAGAGGAGAACAAGACGGATGGGTGAGATTAACTGGAATGATGTGTTTCAGACGCTGTTACTGATCTCGGGTGTGTCACTGGTGCTGGCAACGCTGCTGGGCATCTGGGTGTGGCGGAGCGTCAAGCGCTTACGCCTGCCGGAGGACGCGACCTTCGTGGAGGCGATGCGCCTGACGCCGTTCAGTGTGGTGCTCTTCCTGGACCTGCTGGACCTGGGTCTGGATTTCTTGAGCGCCCCCATCGCCTGGGTGGTGCTCAACCATCTGGGGCTGCGTCAGCTTCGGGGGGCGTCGGTGATCGAATCGCTGATTCCAGGCACCCAGGCCATCCCTACCATGACAGCAGCGTGGGTTCTAGTGCGCCTGTTTGGCCCCAAGCTGGAGGAGATACCTTTTCTACGGGATGGAGTCAACCAGAAGGCGCGACGCTCGTTGGACGAGATTCCTAAGCGCTATCGCTTATGAGGACAGGCTATTGATCACGAAGCCAGCCCTGCTCCAGATAGCCCCAGTGCCGACCTTCCTTCAGGGCTCCATAGGTATCCGAGACCTGTAGCTTGGCATAGATGTTGCGTAGGTGTGTCTTAATCGTTGTCGTCGAGACGCACAGCTTTGCTGCAATTTCTTTGTGGGGGAGGCCTTGATCCAGGCAACGAATGACTGCGCGCTCGCGACACGTCAACAAGGGGCGCTTTCGGATGAAGGCCAGGATTTTCTGGCACTGTTCTGCGCTGTAGAGGGAGTCCGGTCGGTTGGCGCACAGGGTCTTGAGGCCCTGAATGAGGTGCAGGATAGAGTCTTTGCAGAAATATCCCATGGCACCTGCTCGTTCCGCGAAGAAGAGGTATCGCGGTTCCTGGCTCCACTGGATACCCGTCACTACGATAGTGGGCAGGTTGGGCACATTCTGCTTGATGTATCCAAGAAGTTCAAACCCCACACTAATCTCCTCCGACTCTCCCAGGGTTCGGACCAGACTCAAATCCACCACGACTGTGTCAAAACACTCCTTTTGCAGCCTGCATACCGCCTCCTCGTACGTCTTTGCATGTGTAAGAAGGCAGCCCTCTCGGGAGAGGACGTGGTAGAGCCCCATAAAGATTACGTCATGGTCATCTACGATAAGCACTCTCATGGCGTCCCTCTTGCAAGAAACATCGAAAAATTCATCCTTTGGGAGGATATTCAGCGGGGAAAAGAGATTTATTCTTAGAATGGAGTCTTATCACTCTCTATCTACCCCTCCTCCCCTTGAAAGGAATAGTAGCGATGTTGTCTACGGTGGCGGCCAGTTTCCTGTATCCTTCTATGCCCACTCCCGCCCAGTGTTGCTATTGCGGTCGCAATCACTCCATCATCCCCAGCGCCACAGAGATGCTCACCTCCAAAGGTTGGCAGCGCATCTGCCTGCATTGCGAGGGGGGGCTTGATCGGAAGCGCCCTACCGCTTTCGCCGAGATGTATCCTCGCGCCAAGTGGATCTCTGTGAATTAGCGCAAGCCCTCACTCGGTCCGACGAAGCACGATAATCGTCAGATCGTCGTCGAAGGGTTGCCCCTCCGCGTGGGCTAGCGCGGCGTCCAGAATCATCGTCACCAGCGTGTGGGCATCCTCGTGGCGATGCTCATAGACCAGCGTAGAGAGGCGCTGAAGCCCATAGAGCTCCCCCTTCGGGTTCATGGTGTCCATAATGCCATCCGTGATGAGCACCATGAGATCACCGGCCTCCAGCACGAGATCAATGGTGTCGTAGCGGGTGTCCGGCATGATGCCAACTGGCATATTGCGGCGCACCGTCGAGGAAAGACTGTCCGTGCTGGCGCGGTAGACGAGGGGCGGCAGGTGGCCGGCGTTGGCTGCCTGCAACCGCCCACTCTCCGGCGAGAGAATGCCCAGGAAAATGGTCAGGAACATGCCGTTGCGCACATCATCGGCGATGAGGGCGTTCATGCGGGTCAGGGCGCGTCCGGGATCCTTCTCGACCCACAGACTCTCACGCAGGGCGCTGCGGGTGAGCACCATGAAGAGCGCGGCCCCTATTCCCTTGTCTGCTACATCGGCGATAGAGAAGGCCAGCCGCCCCTGGCTGAGATGTAAAAAGTCGTAGAAATCTCCTGCCACCTCGCGCGCCGGACGCCAGTAGCCCGCCATATCATAGCCTGGAAGATCGGGAGCCTTCTCCGGCAGCAGCGCGGTCTGAATCTGCCGTGCCAGAATCAACTCCTGACTGCGCCGCTCATTCTCCAGTGCCTCCTTGTAGAGGGTGCTGTTTTCCAGCGCGACGGAGAGTTGGCGCGCAATCCCCGTCAGCACATCGCGCAGGGCCTTGGTCAGGCGGGGCGGCGTGCGATTGAGGTTGACGAGAAGCAGCCCCAGAAAGGCTTCCCGCGCTCGCAGCGGGGTGGCAACGAGTGTCTCGGCCTCGAACAGCGTGTGGAGGGCCTCGCATCCCAGCGGGTGCGCGCCCCCGTTGCCCAGCACCATCGGCTCGCTGCTGTCCCAGAGCACCACCAACGAGCCTAACTCATGGGCAGGCAGGGTTGTCTCTCGCCAGGCGACCTCGA
>JACCSL010000425.1 GCA_013812995.1 Ardenticatenales bacterium
GGCAATATCCTTTTTATGAAAGAGGGGCACACAAGCGGCAACCCTATCGGGTGAACTGGCAGAAGGCGCAAGAAACCTTGCCCCCTGCTGTCATGGCATTGATGCAACGAGGCTTAAGCGACGGGAATCAAACCCCGGACGCGCGGCCCACCGCGTGGGAGTGGGCCTATGCCCTGCATGGCGCAGGGGACTCTCTGGTGACCTGCCCCAAGGGGCACCATTACCCGGCGCATCTGGCCGAGTGCCCGGACTGTCGAAAGTATGATGACAAGGTTGCTCCTATTCCTGTGTATAGTGCTTCTCCCCCGCCCACCCCTGGGCTCCCGCAGCCCTCCCCCTATGGTCCAGCCACGCTCCCGGCCGCGCCCCGGCCGCGCCAGTCGGGGTGGAGGGTGCTTCTCCTGCTGCTGCTGCCGTTGCTGGCGGGAGCACTCATCGTCTACGCCACGTCTGTTATAGAATTCGATCCCACGAGGTCCACGGACCCACAGCCCATCCCGATGTCGTCGAATCGCGCCATCCATACCACGACCTCCGTCGTGGATGACATGGTGATGAAGCAGGTGGCGGCTGGAGAGTTTGTCATGGGCGCGGCCACGGGCGAGGAGCGGGCCAGCGAGGACGAGCAGCCGCAGCATGTCATCTACCTGGACACCTTCTGGATCGACCAGACGGAGGTGACCAATGCCATGTTTGCCCGCTTCGTCGCCGAGCGCGGCTACCGGACCGACGCCGAGCGTGCCGGGCGCGCCTGGGTCGGTGAGCAGACAGAGCATGTGGAGGGGGCAAGTTGGCTTCATCCGCGCGGCCCCGACAGCACCATCAAGGGGCTGGACGATCATCCCGTCGTCCAGGTGAGTTGGAATGATGCGGTGGCCTACTGCGAGTGGGCGGGGCGTCGCCTCCCCACGGAGGCGGAGTGGGAGAAGGTCGCGCGCGGCACGGATGGGCGCAAATATCCCTGGGGGAATGACTATCCTCGTGGGCATCAGGCCAATTTTGTGGATTCCAACGTGCCGCAGGATGCCGGAGATGAGAATCGTGCGGATGGCTACCGCTACACCGCGCCCGTGGGAAGCTACCCGGCGGGGGAGAGTTACTATGGAGTGCTGGATATGGTCGGAAATGTGAATGAGTGGGTCGCGGACTGGTATGACGAAGCGTATTATGCTTCCTCTCCCAAGGAAAACCCGCCTGGTCCCAACACTGGGCCTGGGAGGGTGCTTCGCAGCTCCTCCTGGGCGGGCTATGGCCCCTACCTGGGCGTGGCCGCGCGCTCTCATGCCTCCGCTAACTCTCAGGCCGCTGTCATTGGCTTCCGCTGCGCCGCCGACCCTGAAGAAGCAGCGCCACAAGCAATGGAGTCCGAAGAAGAAGCGCCGCCCGGACCAATGGAGAGGGCAGGGCAGGCGCTGCTTGACCCGACCTTTGGTGTGGAGGGATGGGTGACCAGTGATTTTAGCGGGACGGGCGATGGTATCAGGATGGTTCTGCTCCAGCCGGATGGGAAACTTCTTGCCGTGGGGGGCGCGGACTCAGAGTCCGGCAGCGCTGACTGGGGAAGTCAGAAGTTCGCGCTCGCTCGCTACCTGAGCGATGGAACCCCGGACCCAATCTTCGGGGAGGGAGGATTGCAGCGGACAAGCTTTCCCCAGAACAGCGTAGGTGCCCGCGCGGCGCTGCTCCAGCCCGATGGCCGGGTGGTGGTGGCGGGGCTGTCCAGGGGTGGAATCGCTCTGGCGCGGTATGATGCCAGGGATGGCAGTCTCGACCCTTCGTTTGGCACGGAGGGGCGCATCGTGACAGAACGGACGTACGCGCTTGAGATGACAGCGATGGTCGCGCAGCCGGATGGCAGATTTCTGGTGGCGGGGGTGACGCCCATCCAGGGAGATATTGTTTTGCTCCGCTATGAGCCCGATGGGACACTGGATGGCAGTTTCGGGAATCGAGGGGTGGTGGTAACGAGCCTCGAAGATGAAAGGCGGGGCGGTGCGCACGCCCTGGCGCTACAGCCGGACGGGAAGCTACTGGTTGCGGGGTACACCTACCCCACGGAGCAGCCGGAGCGCACTGACTTTTTGTTGCTTCGCTATGAGGCCACTGGGCAACTGGATCAGAGCTTTGGTGAGGGGGGCGTAGTAATCCTTGATATTGGCCAGGGTCCAGACGCTGCTTTTGACCTTGTGCTCCAGCCAAACGGGGCCATCGTGGTAGCGGGAACGGCGGATGTGGACCCTGGCGAGGGAAGAAAACACGTTTTTGCTATGGCGCGCTTCAGCAGCACGGGAGAACAGGATATGGAATTCGGCTTTGGCGGGCAGAGCCTGGTTCCGTTCGACGATGATGAGGCGGTCATTTTTGCCCTCCAACTCCAACCGGACGGGAGCCTGCTCGCGGCAGGGGTGAGCCGCCCGCAGGTTGCCTGGTACCCGTTTATACTCCCCTTCCATTACAGCCATGACGGCCAACCGGCCCTGGCGCGTTATGGGCCGGATGGACAGTTGGACAGTACATTCGGTGCGAAGGGGCAGATGGTTTTCCATCCCCCGCCCGGCGGTGGCTCTATCCATGACCTGCTGCTCCTGCCGGATGGGAGCGTGATTGGAGCCGGGGACTTGGGCGGAGACTTCGCGCTGATTCGGCTGAAAGCGGCCCCGTAATGCTCGTCTACGATGCCTTTGGCAACGCGATCACGCTGACGGAAGAGATGACGCGTGGGCAGGAGGCCACGCTCTACCGGGTGCGCGGCAGGGCGGAGCAGGTGGCCAAGCTCTACCTCACCTATCGCCCGGAGTACGAGGAGAAACTGCGCTGGATGATCTCTCATCCGCCTGTGCTGCCCGGTCAAACTCCTTTTGTGGGGGTCGCCTGGCCGCAGAGCCTCCTGTACAACGTGCAGGCGCGCTTTGTGGGCTTCCTCATGCCGCGCATTCACCCCGCCTATCCAGTGGCTGCCCTCTGGGAGGAAGCGGCGCACACCGGGAAGGCACGCCATCGCGCAGCCTACACGCTGGCCCAAAGCGTGGGGATCATCCACGCCCAGGGCTATGTGCTGGGCACCCTGAATCTCAGGGAGGTGCTCGCGCTCCGCTCCGGCGGGGTTGTGCTGGTTGATGCCGATTCGTATCAGGTGCAGGTTCCGCAGCTGGTGGGGAGCAGGCTCTACCCCGCGTCAGTGGCAGAGCCGGAATACACGCCGCCGGAGCGGCAGTTTCGCG
>JACCSL010000589.1 GCA_013812995.1 Ardenticatenales bacterium
TTGTAAAGTTGCTTGAAATACGCCAGGGCTTTGTCGGTATCCCCATTCTCAAGGATCACCTTGGTCCACAGCGCCGTATAGGCGGTGCCAGAGGTCGCCGGGTGGGCCATCGCGAGGGGGACCTTCAGCCTGGGGTCCAATAGCTCTGCCCAAGTATGCGGCACCTCCACCCCTAGCTCGGCGAGCCGATCCGTGTTAGCGCAGAATCCCAGCGCCCCGACATAGGCCCCTGTCCAGTGGTGTTCCGGGTCCTTCAGGAGATCAGGAATACGCACCGCCGAGGGCGACTCATAGGGCTGGAGCAACCCCTCATTTTTGGCAACCACATAGCCATCTGCCGGGCCGCCATGCCAAAGATCGAACTCGGGTGCCGACTGAGTGCTCCGAAGCTGCTCCAGCGCCTCCCCGGAGGAGAGTCGAATGAAGGTGGTCTCACTCCCCGTCTGGTTTTCAAACGCCTGGGTCATCGCCACACACCAGTCATCCGCGACCGTGCAGATGATGTTCAGCTTGCCCGTGACGACGGTTGTGGGAACCACGGTGGCGACGAGTCCCGTGGTGGGAGCGGGTACACGGGTGGGCGAAGCTGTGGGCGTCGTACACGCTCCCAGGAGGACAATCAAAAGCACCAGAAGTGTGGTTGAGACAAAATGGCAGCGCATAGCTCCCTCCTTAGGCTATTTTTCCGGGGCGGGAGCAATCGCCGCCCGACCTGGTCGAGGTTATCGTAGGAGCGGTGGCTATCGTGGTGGGTGTGCTTGGTTGGTTGGATGAGCGCGCGCAGGCAAGCAGAAAAAAAGGCAGGAGGAAAAGAGGTAGATGTCGCGCCGCGTGATTGCCCATGGTGGTTCCCCTCCAGGGCAACCTGTAGCAAAGGGGGTGCACTGCCTAACCAAGTGGTTAGGCAGTGCCTACGTAGATGTTGCCCTATTTCAAATTAAGCATAGCGCAACCACTGATGCTTTGCAACCGCAACTCTGGTTAACCGAGTAGCACTCTGGGTTAGGCGCTGTTACCATTTGAGGCATAATCGCCGGATGTCCACGCTACAAGGGAAAACACAAATCCATGAGTGCTTCGCCTTCTCCTACTGCCGAACCAAGTATTCAGCGGGTCAGCAACGTTGAGCTATTCTTCGACCTAGTGTTCGTTTTTACGCTCACACAACTCACTGGACTAGTCGCCCACCCGCACGACCTCAGCGATTATCTGAAGGCCATCCTGGTGTTCATGACGCTGATGTGGATCTATGACGGATTCACCTGGCTGACCAGCAACCTCTCCATCGACAAGGCGCAGCAGCGGAAGCTTCTGTTTATCGCGATGGCGGGTTTTTTCATCATGGCGCTCAGCATTCCAGAGGTATTCGGGGAGGGTGGGTTGCCCTATGCGCTGGGATTTCTGACGGTGGTCGCCGTTCATGCGGCTCTCTTCAGGGCTGCACCAACCGCGACCACGCAGGCGGTCCGTAACATTGCCTCCTTCAATTTCACTGTTGGGCTGCTGGTACTCGCCGCCGCGTTCGTGAGCCCTCCCTGGGATTGGTTGTTGTGGGTGGCAGCGGCGGCAGTGCTATTCCTCGCCGCGAGTCGGCGAGCCGAACGCAATTTTCAGTTCAGCCCGGCGCACTTCGTGGAACGCCACGGCTTGCTGATGATCGTGGCGCTCGGCGAAAGCATCGTCGCCGTGGGCGTGGGCGCTCAGGGCCTACCTCTCACCCTCATGGTAATCCTGACAGCGATCCTGGCACTTCTTCTATCCGCCTCCATCTGGTGGAGCTATTTTGCCAAGGACGCCGAGCGGGCGGAACATCAACTCGTCCATGCGACGCCTGCTGAGCGGAACCGGATGGGAGCGCAGGGGTTTGGGTATGCGCACTTCATCATGATTCTCGGCATCATCCTCATTGCAGCGGGCCTGGAAGTTGCCATTGCCCACCCCACTGGCCACCCCGAAGCGGTCGGTATCTGGAATCTCGCCGTCGGCCTGGCCGTGTACCTGGCGGGAGACGCAATGTATCGACAGGCGCTCCGCCTCGGCCCCAGTTCTCTCCATCTGCTGCTTGCCGTGCTGATGTTTGTCACGGTACCGGTCGGGCTTTTCTTCGGTGCCCTGGCGCAGATAGTTGCGTGCGTGCTGTTGTTGCAGCTGCTATGGATGGTGAAGCTCGAGCCCTAGCTGCCCAGCACCCGGACATTGCGGAAGCGGGCCGTGCTTGCCCCATGCCCCACATGGCTGAGCTGCGAGGGTTGCCCCTTGCCACAGTTTGGCAGCCCCCAGAGCACCCAGTCCGACTCGTCGCAGATAGCATCGCAACTGCGCCAGAACTCCGGCGTGATGCCCGTGTAGATGGGGTCGCGGAGCATTCGCCCCAGCTTGCCGCCGCGAATCTCGTAGGCCACCTCGCACCCGAACTGGAAGTTCAGGCGGCGATCATCGATGGACCAGGAGCGGTTGATGTCCAGGTAGAGACCATTCTCTGTGGCGGCGATGAGGTTGTCCACGGTCCAGCTTCCCGGTAGCAGGTTGATATTCGTCATGCGAATGAGCGGCAGCCGGTTCCAGCCATCCGCGCGCATCGTGCCATTCGATATCTCCGGTGCGTCGGGGATGATGCGGTGCAGCCGCTGGGCCTCCTCGCGGTTCGTCAGGTAGCCCACGAATTGGCCGTCGCGGACGATGTCCGTGCGTTGGGCAGGGATGCCCTCGTCATCGAAACCGAAAGTGCCCAGCCCCGTGGGCGTGGTGGCATCCGC
This sequence comes from Ardenticatenales bacterium, assembly GCA_013812995.1. Classification (GTDB taxonomy): domain Bacteria; phylum Chloroflexota; class Anaerolineae; order Ardenticatenales; family Ardenticatenaceae; genus JACCSL01. The sequence continues at coordinate 2,757 of JACCSL010000589.1, forward strand.
CACAATGTTGACGATCTCCGAGCCATACTGGAAGTTATAAAGCTTCTCGGGGGTTAGGAAGGAGGTTCCGGCATACGCCGCCTCCGTGCCAAAGACGCGGTCCAACTCGATGGGATGCCCACAGCTCTCGTGGACCTGGAGCGCCACCTGGGAGCCGCCGATGATTAGGTCAAAGGTGCCCCCAGGACAGGGCGGCGCGGAGAGCAGCGCGACTGCCTCCGAGGCCACGCGCTCGGCATTTCCGACGAGGTCCAGCGTGCGAATGTGCTCGTAGCCACCTGTTACATACTGCCCACCGAACGAATTCGGGTAGGAACGACGCTGGAACTCGCCCTGCGCGGATGCCATCGCGCTAATACCGCTGCCACTCTCAACGAGAAGCTGCTCGATGAACGCCCCCTCGCTGTTGGCAAAATATTTGTGCTCGCGCTGAAAGTGCATCGTGCCACTGGTGATGGCAATGCCCTGAACCGCACGCATGTGCCGATCCGCTTCCAAGAGAAGCTCGACCTTATCGCCAAGGGGGACCGTGAAGGGGTCTATCTCGTAGGGCGTGGTATAGCTGCCCACGGACGTCACAGCAGGGCCAAGGTGGGAACCATCGCTTTTCGGAGAGCGCACCAGCGCCGAGGCCTTCGCAATCTGCACCGCCTGATCGACGACGCGGTCGATCTCGCCAAAAGTGAGCAGGTAGGAGGAGGAAAAACCCCACCCGCCATTGACCAGCAGCCGCACACCAAAGCCCGCGCTGGTGCTCTCCGCCACCGCCTCCACCAGGCCATTTTTGACGCTGATGTGCTGGTTGCGCTTCTCGCTCACCCGGACATCGGCATACGAGGCACCCAAGGCTCGTGCGGTGTCCAGCGCGTGGTCTGTATAATCCCTCATTCTACCCTCCTGATAGACCAATAGGTTGCATTCGCACAACAGTATCTCTGCCCCTGACGCTCATCAAGGACACAGAATGGAGTGGGCATGTCCCGTGCCAAAGAGGTAAAACGTAACTGGTTCTGACGGAATTTGTGGTTGAGTCATGGCTCTGCGTGGTGGCCCTCTCCCCCACGTCGCTTCGCTCCGTGTCCCCTCTCCCGATATCGGGAGAGGGGCGGCCG
>JACCSL010000462.1 GCA_013812995.1 Ardenticatenales bacterium
ATAAAGTGATCGTCAAGCGCCGCACAACCGCCAAAGCGGCCTAATTTCGGCGCAATTCCTCAACCCTATAAGACCTTCTTCAACTCAGCGTAAGTTGAGGTTGCTTCGCATTGTCAAAAGTCCAATATTTGATGACTTCTTGCCTCAATGGAATTATACCGCTGTCCCTTTTCCCGTGCTTGTGTAGCACTTATTCAATTGTCAATCCTTAGCTGGCCCAGCCTGAGTTTACACGAGCAGACCCCACCCACCGCACAACCCGGGGTGCGTTTAACAAATGCCCCACGAGGGGCCACCTAAATTACAACAAGATGCCAAGCTGCATGGCAGATACTTGGGGCAAATTTGGGGCTGACTCAAGATAACCCAAAATCGCCCGTAACGTCGGTCATTTTGATGCAACTTATGGTGGGGAAACGTCGGTCAAAATGACCGATCTTAACGAACGTTTACGTGTGCGACTTGAAGTCGTGTGAGTTGCTGTTACACCACCCAAGCAGAGGAGGATGTAACCTGGTGTTCTGCCACCAGTACCCTACCAGGGTATGCGCCAACGGCAACGTTGGGGTGTGAGTGTGACGCCAGGCCGCTGAGCGAGACGCTGAGCAAGCTTCACCCGCGCGCCCGGCTCAGGAACGCTGAGGAGTGCCTCGCTCATCCGCAAGCTGCGCGGGAGTTTGCCCTTCGCGACCAACGCCTGAATCTCTGGGTCGAGGTCGAGCAGTCTCAGGTAGCTTTTGAGGGTGGGGGAGCTATGCCCCGTTTCACGGCAAAGGGCCGTGAGGCTTAGCCCTTCTTCCTCGATAAGGCGACGGAAATGCAAGGCCATCGAGAGTGGATCCTTGGGGAAGAAAAACTCCGACGTGGTGAGCATCGTGATGAGCTGCTGCGCGCGGTCGGCGCTGATGACCTCGCATTTCAGTAGCATATCGCCGCCCAACCAGCGCGCGGCGGCCAGGCGCAGGTTGCCATCGACGACATAGTACAGCAATTCCCGCAGCTTGGGCAGGGAGGGGTGAAGTCAGGGCGGCGTCCCGGCGTCACTCCAGAGCCCTCCCCTCGGCGCAGGGCGCAGCAGAGTCGTGTCTGTGGCGCTCTGGGGTGACGGTGCTCGGACAGCGCCACCTGGTCTGGCACCTGGTCTCGTTGGATCGCGGTCAGACCTGGTATGCCTATCAGGGCAATCTGGCGCAAGGCATCGAGATTCTAGGCGAGGCTACAGCGGTCTACCCGGAGCTGGTGGACCAGGAGGGGTCCCTGGCGGGACTGATCGGGGGCGGACTATTCCGGGCCAGGCCAGAGGAACCAGGGGACTTCGACATTGAGGAAACCACCCGCCAATTGCGCGAGCGCGGATTCACACTCCAGGTACGCGGCGAACCCCCGGAGCGTTAAGGGCCAGCGTAGGGGCAGAAAAGAAAAGAGCGCTGCCTGTGCAGCGCTCTTTTCGGAAACTTCGGTGTGCTCAGGCAGACGTTTTCTTCAAAACGGGCAACCCCGTGTTCGTTTCCTTGACCTCGTAGCCCTGCGGCAACGCATCCACGGGACCTTCCTTGACTTCGCGGGCGAAGAAGTAGAGCTTGGTGCCCTTTCCGCCCTTGGCATCTCGGGCGTGCAGGTAGTAAGTGGTTCCCTTCGCATTTTGGTAGCTGTATGCCATGCGGTTCCTCCGTGGGTTGAGCGTTGGCTGACTGAGATAGGCACCGAGTATGCCAGAGACAGGCTTACCCTGCCAGTCAGGGACTGCTTCGCCGCTCGCCTGTCCCATTCCCAAGCTAGGCCCTGGCTGCTGAGGTTGGCCGCTGATTCAGCGTTTGCAGTGGTCGGCTACCAGCGCGTCCAACTGGACCTCCAGCTCAGCCATGCGTAACCAGCGCGCTTCCTCCCGCGTCGGCCACATCTTGAGGGCGCGAAAGGTACCCTTGTGCGACCCCGTGGCTTTGACTGGACCGACCACCCAGGTCGGCACGTTCAGGCGCGCGACGTTCGCATACATCAAACGCGCGTTGTCTTCCAGGTAGCCCGGCTGCCCTGTGTCCTCCGCGAAGACCAGGAGCGCCACTCCTACCCCACACCGCTCGCACTGGATGAGCTGGCTGGCGACCGGATCCTGGGGTTCAGGTGGGGAGGATACAGGGGGCGACACGACTCCCTTCCCCATGCGCTGCTCCAGAATGCCGATGAGTGCCATTGCCAGAGGCTGAAAGATGGCCTGGCGCTGTGCCGTCATCGGGTCGGCGGGGTCGCCTACCACCTCAGCCATGATCTGCGTCTGACCCCCTGCGGCACCCGTCAGGCGCAGTCGCCCAAGTTCCCCCAGAGACGTGTGCCGGAAGACATACGCCATGCCGCCGGGGACGGGAACGGTAGATACGTCTACCTCGGGCGGGAGCTGGAACGGGAGGCCGGACGAGGGGGCCGCCTGGCGGCGCGTCATGGGGTGGCCTCGACCTTGGTCTGCTTGCCTACCCGCTTGGCCTGTTCCAGGGCCTTCGTGGTAATGTTCGATGCGAATATGGAGAGCTTTTTGAGTTCCTCGTCCCACGTTAAATGCCCCTCGACGATCAGCACGTCCTCCGGGGCCTGGATGGCCTCCGCCACCTTCTTCCATTGCTTCTCGGCCACGTAGACGAGGTAGACCAGCTTGCTCGCGGCTGGCATCGGCGGGAGTCCCTTGGGGAGCGAGGGGGTCTTCTCCGGGCCACGCATGGTGAACATGATGTACTGCCCCTGGTTGCTGACCTTCCCAGGGCGACCAATCAAGGTGACTTTCATGGCGGTAGCCTTTCCAATCTCGGTTTTGAGGAGTGCCGTAATAACCTCGGCACGCCCAGCCCAGGCTTCTTCCGGGGCGGGACCTGCGGGAGCGGCTGGGGGCGGCTGGCTTGGCGTTGGACCTGCCCCTGGCAGCGCGTCCTTCTTCGGTTTCTTCGGGCGTTTGTTATGCGGTGGAAAGAGCTTAGAGCGCTCGGGCTCTGCGAGAGACTCTCGTACCAGGTGGAAGAAAGTGCCACCCGCCGTGCGACGCCGCGCACCGTTAAGGATCTTCAGCCCGCCCTCGGCCTCGACCTTCAGCGTTTGGGCGAGGAATTCCAACGCGCGTTCGGGACCGAGGTGCTTGACTATGCCAATGAGGTGTGCGAGGTTTGGCTCCTTGAGTTGCGCCGCAATCGTGCGTGCGACTTGCTTGGGAGAGCTAGGGGATGCAGGGGTAGGGTCAGACATGCAGCAACTCCTCGATGCCCGTCAACGAGCTATTGGGATGGATCCTGGACCAGGCCGATGATATTTCCTTGGGCGTCCTTGACGGAGGCAATGAGCCTGTCACCGCCCACATTCTTGATCTCCTGTACACTTTCCGCACCCGCGTCGAGGAGCGCCTGGAGGCTACCCTGGATGTCATCGACGTGGTAGTAGGCGGTCGCACCGGCTTGGTGTCC
>JACCSL010000493.1 GCA_013812995.1 Ardenticatenales bacterium
GGACACACAGTATGGATTATCCAAGACGAGCTTCTCCGCAATGTTGAGTTTACAACGCGTCTGAAAACCGATGACATCCCTGACAACCCACATCAGAACATCAGCTTTGTGGTGATGCATTATGAGGTGGCGGCTGATGGCAGTAGAGGAATGTCATTCAAGGCAGCACTGGGGGGAGATGCAGGGATTAATTTTCGTGGCAACGATACGTTTACAGACATTCTGCTGCCTAAAACTGCGCCTCCAAAAAGCGAACTGTTGAAAGCAATTTTAAGACGAAAAGTTGAGGCGATACTCCATTTATAGGGTTCATTCGTCATAATGTGCTGAAGCCAATGCCTCCCAAAGAATCTACATCCCTTTCCGATGACCTACACGCAGAGTACAACTTTGACTATCGGCTGGCACGCCCAAATCGGTTTACCGCGCAGCGACTCGAAGTGAGTCGCTCGCCTTTGACTGAACTCCACCTCATCCGCCATGCAGAGAGCGAGGCCAACGCGGGGCTGAGCACGGTCTCGCCAGCGGTGATTGCGCTGACAGAACGCGGGCAGCGCCAGTCGGCGTACATTCCCGCTGCCATTACGGTGCCGCCCACGCTGATTGTTACCTCGCCCTACCTGCGCACGAAACAGAGTGCTGAGCCGACGGTGGCGCGCTTTTCTGGGGCGCGTCAGGAAGAATGGCCCATTCAGGAGTTTACCTACCTCTGCCTGACAACATCCGCCAACACCAGCCGTGCGCAACGCACCCCGCACCGCCTCGCCTACTGGGAACGCTGCGACCCAGAGTATGTGGACGGTGAGGGAACCGAGTCTTTTGCTGAGTTGATTGGCCGCGTCCAGGATACCCTGACACGCCTGCAAAGTAGCCCTCACCCGCGCATTGCTCTCTTTACCCACGGCCTTTTCATCCAGACCCTGTTCTGGTACGAGTCTCAGCGCCGCCCGGCGATAGATGCACAGTCGATGCGCGAGTGCTATAATTTTTCTTCATCCTTCACCGTACCAAATGCCTCGATCATCAAGGCACATCTGGACGAGACAGGGAGACTCCACTTTGCCCCGGTGAGTACAGAGCACCTGGCACCGGAACTCCTGTCCTAACCACAAGCGAGGGGAGCAGATGGGAACTCAAAAAGAAGTCGCGACGCTGGCCGGGGGATGTTTCTGGTGCCTGGAGGTCAAGTTATCATGAGTACCTTTGAATCTACCTATCAAATGGACCGCACCACCTTCGATATTTCCACCCTTGATACCCCCTCTGATGAAAAAGCTTACTGGCTTCAGCAGACGCCCAGCGAGCGATTGCGGGCCTTGGAGTTTATGCGACAGGTAATGTACGGCTATGATCCAGCTTCCACCCGACTTCAAAGAGTTTTTGCAGTTGCTGAACGCTCATCAAGTTGAGTACCTTTTGATAGGTGGCTATGCGGTTGGCTACTATGGTTTCCCTCGGGCCACGGGTGATATGGATGTATGGGTAGCGATAGACCCCCAAAATGCAGAGAAATTGGTGGTGGTTTTGCAGGAGTTTGGCTTTGATGTACCCGAGTTGGCTCCAGAGCTCTTTCTTGAGGAAAATAAGATCATCCGTATGGGCGTTCCACCCCTGCGGCTAGAGATTCTGACTACGATTTCGGGAGTCCAGTTTGAGGAATGCTACAAGGATCGAAAGGTTGATACCATTGACGGTATCGCCATAAATCTCATCAGCCTTTCTGATTTGAAAACTAACAAAGCTGCCAGCGGACGGCTGAAAGATCTGAATGATTTAGAAAACTTGCCGTGACTGACTGCACCAAGCACGATGGCTGAGAGAGCAAGGAAGGTGATCAATGAGTTCAAATCAAAAAGAAGTCGCGACGCTGGCCGGGGGATGTTTCTGGTGCCTGGAAGCGGTCTACGATGAACTGCGCGGCGTGGAGAGCGTCGAGTCCGGCTATGCGGGCGGCCATGTGGACAACCCAAGCTATCGCGCGGTCTGCAATGGCACCACGGGACACGCGGAAGTCATCCAGATCACCTTCGACCCGGAGCAGGTTGCCTTCCGGGAGCTGCTGGAGGTTTTCTTTACCATCCACGATCCCACCACGATGAACCGCCAGGGGAATGATGCGGGCACGCAGTACCGCTCCGCCATCTTCTACCACTCGCCGGAGCAGAAGGCCACCGCCGAGCAGGTCATCGCCGAGCTCAACGCTGAGAAGCTCTGGAACTCACCAATTGTTACCCAGGTCACGCCCATGACCACCTTCTATGTGGCGGAAGGTTATCACCAGGAATACTATCAAAACAATCCGAGCCAGCCCTACTGCCAGGCGGTGGTGGCTCCCAAAGTCGCCAAGTTTCGCAAGTACTTTCTGGACCGGCTCAAGAAGTGAAAATCAAGCCGATTTGAACGCATCTCGCCTGTAAAATGGTCCCCCACCCAATGGGAGCAAGGGACCATAGCCAACATTTCGTCCATTGACTATCATATCCCTCCGAGACACAGTTCAAGGAAAGAGAAGATGTATCAACGTTTCATGGACAAGCTAATTGAGTGGCTCCGCGACCTCGGTGTTTTCCCACCGGACAGGATCCCCCAACCCATTCCTATCCCTGCACGATCTGGCCGACAACCCCGCCGCTAGTGCGGGGTTTCCCTCGCTTCTAACCCCCACAGTCACTGAGCTTGCCTTTGCGGTTGGCCTCGGGCACAATCTCCCCGCTTGACCCCTACCCAACAGCACTTTCTGGCAAACGCTCATGGCTTCGCGCAACCTATTTCTCTCCCTCTGCCTCATTCTAACCCTGCTTCTCCTTGGCTATTTCGCCATGCCCTGGCTGCTCTGGGCCTACAATGTGGAGCGGGCGGGACCCTTGCTGGAGCAGGGGCTTGCCTGGCCTGAGCCGCGCCAGGTCGATAGCGTGCCCCAGGTAGGCAATGCCGAGGCGCTGGATGAAGCACTGGCACACCTCGCCGCCGCCATCCGCTGGCGCTCCGACCACCCGTACGCCTACCGCCTCGCGGCCCACATCTACATGGCCCGCGCCGATTGGGCGCGCGCTGCCGAGGGCCTGGAACATGCAAGGCAATACGCGCCGCTCGACCCACTTGTGGGCTGGGAGGCCGGGCTGGCCTATGAGCACCTCTGGCAGTTGTCGGAGCAGGTTCCCTATGAGCCGCTTCTGCCCCGCCTCGTGAGAGCGAAGATTGTCGCGCCGGAGCAGCCGCTTGATACCCCATTCTGCAAGCCAGGTCGGCCGGCAAGCTGCTATGTGGGCGAAACCAGCTTCGTTCAATCGTATGCAGACTTTCCAGAGGAGCCAGGGCTTCCCACACCAACTCTCTTTCAGCACGCTCCCTCGCAGATCAGGCTCCCGCTGACCCTTCCCTCGGGGCAACCCGCGATTTCCTTTTTGATGGGGCTGGACCCGATGGCGCGCGAGTGGGGGAGTGACGGAGCCATCTTCCAGGTATGGGTCGAGCCCACAGCAGGGGACACCATCCTGCTTTATGAGAAAGAAATGGATGCGCAGATGGCCCAGCAGGGCTGGTTCCCTGGCTGGGCCGATCTATCGCCCTGGACCGGGCAGCGCGTGACGTTGGTATTTGGGACAGCGGCGGGTCCGGCGGGGAATGCGATTGCAGATTGGTATGGGTGGGGGGATGTGATGCTTACCACCACGGAGGGAGCGCAATACAGGGTGCTGCTGCCCCGCCTGCGAATGCGCCAGGCATGGCGCGCCGCGCAGCTCTCGCCAGGTCATTTCGCTGGTCGTGCCGCGCAGGCAGCGAAGACCCCCGAGATCAAGGCGCGCTGGGATGCGC
>JACCSL010000530.1 GCA_013812995.1 Ardenticatenales bacterium
CGCCTTTCCAGTGCGCCCGACCCCGAGCCGTGCTGTTCCTCCTTGTCCCAACGTCCTCAGCCTCCGCGTTTTTCGTCTGTTTCGACCACCGTTTATGCGGCGGCTTAGTTTTGTCAGTCAGTCAGCCAGATGACGACACTAATCGAGGTAGACATCGCGATAGAATTCGACCGGGATCCGAAAGATGCAAAGTTCCTTGCTTGTGCCCTCGCTGCACAGGCGGATTTTCTGATTACTGGAGACCGGGACTTTACAGAAGCTCAAAAGCTACTCACCACTACAATCCTCTCGGTCTATCTGTTCAAAAAGTTGGTTTGCGATACGGATGAAAAACAGGAGCCCCCATGAATAACTCCGACGCCCACCCCCATCTGGATACGAAATCCTCGACCTTCCCCGACGATGCCCAGGCATGGCTTGAGCGGGGCCGCCAGTTCGCCGCCCAGGGGCAGCGCCAGCAAGCCTGGCAGTGCTTCGAGCGCGCGCTCACGCTGAACCCGTATCTCGCGGAGGCGCATCAGGCGCTCAGCACGCTCATGCCGCCAAGGCCAAACTTGTCTTAGCCTTTTGCATGCCCCGCATCCCCGCAGATGGAGCGAGAGACGGTCAAGCATGGTAGCCTTTCCGGGGGCGTTCCCCTATAATCGGCTCAACTTGAGACACGGGAGGGGCGTATGGCAACGAAGTCGGCTATCGTAGCAGTCATCCAACTTCAATGGAAAAGACAGCAGAATGAGAGCACCCTGCGTGAGGAGTTGCAGCGCTTCTTGCGGCTGGCACAGAACAAGCACGCGGATGTGGTACTCTTCCCGGAGATGACGGGACTACTGCTGGCTGGCCCGCTCGCTCAAGAGAAGAAGGAGGCCCTCAAAAAAAAGGGCGGCTTTCTGGATCGCCTCTTTGGGGGCGGGACGCCGGAGTTGTCCGACGTGATCCCCACGCTCATCGCGGAGCATAGCGAGGCGCTCACGGAGCAGTACAAACGCCTCTTCGGCGACCTTGCCCGCGAGTTCCGGATGCTGATTGTGGCCGGAACCCTCCTGGCGAGGAGCGAGGAGGGTGTTATCCAGCATCGCGCAGGGGTTTTCGACGCGGATGGCAGCTTTCTGGGGTGGCAGAGCAAACTGCACCTGACCGCCGCGGAGAAGGCTACCGCGCAGGAGGGTGACGCGCTCAACACGTTCGAGGGCTCCTTTGGTCGTTTCGGGGTGTTGGTCGGCAACGACCTGCTCTTCCCCGAGCTGGCCCGCGCCCTGGCCTACCGGGGCTGCGTTGGTATTCTCTGCCCCACCCTCGCCCAGAGCCGCAGCGGGTGGCAGCGACAACGCCTCGTCGCCGCTGCCCGCGCCCAGGAGAACCAGCTTTTCCTGGGCCAGAGCTTCCTCGTCGGCGAAAGTGACCTGTTCCCCGATAATCGTGACCCACTCGTGGGGCGTAGCGCGGTGCTGGTCCCGGTCGAGTTGTCCCCGCGGGCGGACGGCCTCATGTCGGAGGTTGGTGCTGAGAAAGTCGAAGGGGTAATTACGGGCGAGTGGAACACGGCGGCGCTGCATAATCTCTGGCACACGTCGGAGGTTTGTGTGCGCGACATGGGGCGCGGGCTGCTCTTCCACGAGCTGCTGGCCTTCGATTATCAGAGCGGTGCCACCATCGCCGAGCGCACCAGTGATGTCGAGGAGGTCGCCGAAATCAAGGTGGACATCGAGGCAGTGCTTCCGCCCGAGGCCCTGGCGTTGCCAGTCCCCACCGTTGAAGTTCCCGTCGCGCCTGCGCTGCCCCAGCCCACGCCGGAAGTCGCAACGCCCCCAGCCCAGGAAACACCCGTCGCTCTGGACGCAGCGCGGGCCGTCACGGAGCTCTCCGCGCCCCCAACCCCGGAGGGCACTCTGGTCGCACCCGTTGATGCAGAAGAGCACCCTCACCTCGCTCGCTCCGAGCCCATCATCGACCCCGAGAGCGGGTACTATCTCGGCGAGAAGCCGGTAGAGGAAGACTAGAGATAGAAGCAATAGGACAATAGAGCTATCTTAGGCCCCTGTTGAGAATAGCTGAAGGTATGATAGAGTGTTGCATGGTGGATTGTTGTTAATAGTTCAGGGGGTAGGAAAACGGGAGGGGGCCTGCTGTCCTGCCCAGTGAGCGGCGAGGGAGTCGGATAAGAAGGGGAGGAGCGGGCGCTGCTGTTG
>JACCSL010000598.1 GCA_013812995.1 Ardenticatenales bacterium
GACCAACCCACAACCATTCGCGGTGAGTGTACCATAGACCCCGGCTTCAGGAGTGTACTTGGGGAACAGGAGAAACCCTAGGAACAGATGACCAGGATAGGGTGTGAAGTGGAATGTCGTCCGACGCCCATTGGGGAGAGTGAGGGTGACATCGTGTGCTTGGTTAACCTGCAAGCGCGGGTTGCCAAAGCTCAGCGTCCAGCCATGCCCGAAGTCCCCCACCCGCTCACGCGTGAGACTATCATAGGTGCGCTCAATGGCGATGGGCAACCCCACCACGGGCACCTTCAGGTCGGTGACGGTAAAGCGCACCCGCCCTGGTTTATATTCGCCCTCAACGGTAATCAGCACGCCACTATCGGGGATGGGGCGAAATGCCCGGTCAACACCCCGCAGGCGCACAATGTAGGACCCATTCTCCAGAAGCGTGGTATCAAGGGTCGTCAGAACCCCAACGCGCTCGACGTGAGGGGCCAACACTTTGACCGCGCTGGGGTCATCCACTGGCCAGTAGTCAATCGAGCCATAGAGGATCTCTCGGCCTGGAGCCAAGCCAATGGGCACGGTGCCGGAAACAACGCTCTCGCTCGTCGGTATGCCAAGCCAGCCAGGGATGGAGAGGGGAGCATTCGCGTCAGGCAAAGCTCCGATGTGCCAGGGCACCACCACCTCGTTGGAAAAGAGGGCTGACCCGCTCACCCAGGCAATCGCCTGCGCCCGGTCCTCCCCCTCGTACTGCCCCTTGTAGGTAAAGCTCACTTGCCCAGTAGCATCAGTGTGGCCGTAAAATTCCTGAGCGTTCATCCCCGTCAGGTTCAACTGGACGGGTAAATTAGCGACGCGCCCGCCTGCGGCATCCGTGGCGGTGACGGTGAGGGTCTGCAAACCTCCAGCAGGCTGGCGTTCCACGGCGTTAGGGGTAATCGTCAGCACACCACTCGGGGGGACACCCATGCCAAGCTCGACGGTGGTGACGGTTAACGTCGCGTCCCCTCGCGGCCCTTGGGAATAGTCAATCTCGTATGGATAGACGCCCGGCTCGGGGAAAAACACCGTGACGTCGTGGCCAACGGGCGGCGTGATGACATTGAATGCCCCCATGACCGGTAGTTCTCTGAAGGCGGTCAGGCCCGAGGCAGGCGGATTGTGGTTAGCCCCACCCACGCGCACCGCGCCGTTGCCAATGCCCAAGATAAACCCGTCGTCGTGGTAAATGCGGAAGGTGATCTCTTTGGGCTCGGTCAGCGTAAACTCACCCAGGAACACGGCATTAAAGTGACCGAGTGCCCCATCGCCCGCTTGGTAGCCATTGCCCTGCGCGATAATCTTACCGGTATAAAAGCCGTTGAGGTCCGTGGTGACATTGGTGAAGGGGAAGGTGCGCGTACTTACCGTCGTATTACCAGGCGCCGCTCCCGGCCCCGGGTTGAAATTAATGGTGGAGAATGTCTGCTCGAAGACAGGCGTGTTAGTGGGGAGGGTGTTAAAGACGCCTGAGCCATCGGCAACGAAGAAGCCGCCTGAAACGGGACTGGTTGTAAACGTCTGAGCAGGAACCAGCCAACTGACCTGGGCTGGAGTCGCAGTCAAAGCTAGGCTGCTATCGGCAGTCTGGACCTGCACCGTATCGGTGCCTTCCTGGCTTCCCATGTAGGTCAGCGTAGCCTCTCCAGCAGCGTTGGTGACACCACTTGTGGTCGTGGTGTGCACACCCGTCATATTGAATACCACGGTAAAGCCCACCAAGGGTTCTCCCCGGCGGGTCAGCAAAGTTGCCGTCAACGTGTGGGTGGTGCTAATGACGTTGGGACCACTCGCCAAGGGTAGTAAATCTAGTGTTGCTCCCTCCAGTGGGGAGGGCGTGCTGCTCGGCAGCGGCGTCGCTGTGTTGGTTGCTCTGACGGTTGCCGTACGCGTCGGCGTCTGAGTCGAAATCGCGGTCTGCGTTGGAAGTGCGGTCGCTGTGTTGGTGGCCGTCTCCGTCGGGAGGGCGGTATGTGTCGGCAGGGCCGTAGCAGTGCTGGTTGTGGTCTCGGTTGGTTCAGGAGTCGCCGTGTTCGTAGGAATGGGTGTCGCCGTGTCTGTTGCAGTGGAGGGGGCTGTGGCCGTCTCGCTGGGGAGCGCCGTCGTCGTATGCGTAGCGGTGTTCGTCGGCAGAGCGGTTGGACTCTTCGTCGCCGTGGCGGTGAGCTGGGGCGCATCACCACAGAACGAATTGTACCCTAGAAACTGCGCGCCCAGATGTGAGGGCTTGGCTAGCTGGTATTCAACCAGCCGCACGCTCGCGAACTTTACCACGCGGTACTGGGTCTGCGCGCCCGCGCTCTGCGCTCGGTCCCAGACAGGGACGGTGATTTCGGTACCCTTGAGTTGTTCCAGGGCTTGGCGCACCACGCCGCTGTTGACGGCTCCAGGGCGACCCTGGAGCCAGTCGCCTACTGAAACTAGATGATCTGAGGGCTCCAGCGGATTGATATAGGTCTCGCTGTTGCCAGGCGGAGTGAGGCTCTCCGCCAGTTGTTGGACACTCCCCTCCCCCGTCCAGCTGATCCAGCCAAAGTTGCCGGGTTGGGTGCCGTTGGCAAGGGGCGCAAGCACATCGCCAATTGCCGCAGCCTCAAGCACATCGAGGCGTATAGCGATGGGATAGAGGGCGCAGCGCGTGCTCTGTGTCTGTGCGGAAGCGCGTGCTGGGGCCGCGAGCACGGACGCCACAGGACTTATCAGGGGCAGCAGGAGGACAAAAAGGGCAAGGAGTGCAAAGTACGGAAAAGCAGCACGCAGACGAGACAATGGTGCGACCATGTGAACCCCCAATCGGTAAGTATAAGACAAAAGTGGGTGGAAACCCACAGGCCAGATGGATATTCTGGTAGTGAGATGGGATGAAGGGAGTGAGGTGGGCTGCCAACTAAAAGGTCAAGACTGCTAGGGTGAGATAGGAAAAGAGGCAGTCAAGCTGGGGTGATGTAAAGAGCAACGAGATGTACTTTTTAGCCGGGCGATTAAGGTCAAATCTTATGTGAATTTATGCACATGCCAAAGTCTAGCCAAACTATACAGCGAGGACCACCTACCCCACTC
>JACCSL010000564.1 GCA_013812995.1 Ardenticatenales bacterium
TCGATCACGATCAGGGCGAAGAAGCCGGGGGAGAACTCGCGGTAGAGCTTCTGTCGCTCCTCTGGCCCGGTAATGGCCTGGTAGAGTCCCAGATAAATCTCGTAGGCCGTGTCGATGCGCCGCTTCGGGTCAGCGGAGATGGTCCCACTGCGGGTGCTCAGCTTCGTCATCGCCGCGCCGAAGGGGCGGAAGTCGTTCACCATCGTCTGGTCGATGAGCACATTGCGATCGGCCAGGAAGAGAATCCGCTTCTTCGCACCCGCCTTCCACAGCCGCCAGATGATCTGAAATGCCGTGTAGGTCTTGCCGGTCCCCGTCGCCATCACCAGGAGCACGCGCTGCTGACCCCTCGCAATCGCCTCGATGGTAGCGTTGATGGCGTTGCGCTGGTAGTAGCGCGGCTCCTTGCCATGCCCATCATCCTGGTAGGGTTGCAGCACGAGCTTTTCCTGCGCGGGGTCCAGTCCCTTCCAGGCGCGGTAGCGCGCCCAGAGCGCGGCGGGCGAGGGGAACTCCTCCAGCACGAGGGTGCTTTCCAGCAGGGTGCTCGCGCCCGTGCGGTCATGGAAGAGAAAGCCATCGCCATTCGAGGAAAAGACGAAGGGAACCTCCAGTGTCTCCGCGTAGTCCAGCGCCTGCTGCATTCCCGCGCCGAGCGCGTGCGTGTTGTCCTTCGCCTCGATGAGCGCGAGGGGAATGTGCTGATAGTAGAGCACATAATCGGCCCGCCGGGCCTTGCCGCGCGTCACGAGCTTGCCGCGCACGATGATGCGCCCCCTCGTGAAGCTCACCTCGCGGCGAATCTGCGTCCCCTCGTCCCACCCCGCGCCGGTGACCGCAGGCGTGATAAATTTGGAACAAATATCGGCCTCACTCAGGGATTTCTTGTTCATGGGCGATTTTACCTTCCTGGTTGCCACTGGCGAACAAAGTCCCGCTGGGCGTTGGTTTCGGGCGACGTCATATCAGCATAGGGATTGCCCCATCGCCGCTTCACAATGAGGTGCAGGGCTTCTTCGCCGCTCAGGCCGTGGCGGACGAAGTGACAGCCCAGAACGGTTCCCGTGCGGCCAATCCCGGCCAGGCAATGCAGATAGATGACTCTGCCCTCTTTGAAAGTGAACAGGCTTCTATTCTAGCGCATATCGTGGTTGCTATGCGATGATACACTCCCTCAACCCCATCTCGCCCCTCAGGAGGAGACACATGGCAACGGACCTGACCCGATTCCCCTTTCCCTATCTCCCCAACCCCACAGCCAGTACCCTGACCGAGGCCCTGGCCCATCCAGCGACCAGCAGCGGCTTCGTGGTCCTGGCACTGATGGCGAAGGAGTCGGAAAAGCTTATCGATGTGCTCTACGAGTTTGCCACCGCCGCGCGCCGGGCCTCCTCGTTCAACGGGCTACGCACGCTGCGGGCCTTCCGCCAGCTCCGGCGCGACGAGCTGGGGGGCGCGGTGCCCTTTGACCAGTCGATCTGCGAAAAGTTGCTGGAGCTGGCCGGACCGATGGCTACCCTGGCGCAGCAAACCATCCTCTCCAATCCCCTGGCGAACTGGGTGCTGCTCCTGGACTTCGACACGACCGACCATGCCACGATTTTCGTGGATGATCTGCACGGCGGGGACTATCGGCTCGACACACTGGCGGATGGCTGCTCCATGTACAGCGTTGGGGCGTTTCGCAATATACGCCAGTATGGAAGAGTGCTGTATGACCCCAACCTCATCCAATGCTTCACCCTCTTCCCGGCCCCTGGCACCATTGATCTGCTTTGGCAGAGCTGGCAGGATGCGCTGCCCTGGTTCTTCGAGATTGGCGGGGCGCGCTCCTCATTGCCCCTGCTCGCGATGCGCCCGGAGCAGACGCTCCTGCTGGTGAACCATGCCCACTGGGATTCCATGAAGCCCTTCCTCCACGGCGGGCTCTATGATCGTTTCCTGCATGAGCAGGTGTTGAAAGGCATCTGGGTGGAGCGGGGCGCGACACTGCCGCACACCTTTTTCTGCAAGATCGCGCCCGTCTGATCGCTATCGCTCCTTTCGGTCAAGAGGCGCATTGTTGAACAGGCAAAACTGTCTTATCATAGCGTGCCGCTGCTGATCGCTGATAGCTGACCGCTACCCCAAACGAGGCTCTTATGACCGATGCCATTCAACCCATGACCACCCTTACCGCGCCCGTCGCAGAGCAGTTCCGCCGGATGCGAGAGGCCGCCAACCGAACTGTTGTGGGGCAGGATACCGCCTTCGAGTTGCTGGTGGTGGCGATGCTGGCACGGGGCCATGTGCTGCTGGAGGGGGTACCGGGGACCGCGAAAACCCTCATGGCCAAGACGCTGGCGCACCTGATCCAGGCGGATTTCTCGCGCGTGCAGTTCACGCCCGACCTCATGCCCTCGGATGTCGTGGGCACCTACGTCTTCAACCTCAACGAGGGGAAGTTTCACCTGCGCAAGGGGCCAATCTTCACCAGCATCCTGCTGGGCGACGAGATCAACCGCGCCCCGGCGAAGACCCAATCCTCGATGCTAGAGGCAATGGAGGAGCGCCAGGTGACCATCGAGGGGAACCGCTTCGACCTGCCACATCTCTTCATGGTCATCGCCACGCAGAACCCGGTGGAGTACGAGGGCACCTACCCGCTGCCGGAGGCCCAGCTCGACCGCTTCCTCTTCAAGGTGCCGGTCAGCTACGCGCCGTTGGCATCGGAGCAGGAAGTGCTGCGCCGCTACCATGAGGGGTTCGACGCGCACAACCTCGCCACTGCGGGGCTACAGCCCATTGTCACCCCCGAGCAGGTCGCGCAGATGCAGGCGCTCGTGCGCCAGGTGACGGTGGACGACGGCATCATCGACTACATCACCCGCATCGCGGACGCCAGCCGCAAGAGCCGCGACCTGCTGCTCGGGGGCTCGCCGCGCGCCTCGATCTCGCTGCTGCTAGCGGTGAAAGCCTACGCTGCCATCCAGGGCCGCGACTTCGTGGTACCCGACGACATCAAGTTCCTCGCGCCCTTCATCTACCGCCACCGCATCCTGCTCCGCCCCGAGGCCGAGATCGAGGGGCTTACCGCCGACAGCGTCATGGCGCAGCTTCTCGGCCAGGTCGAGGTG
>JACCSL010000591.1 GCA_013812995.1 Ardenticatenales bacterium
CCGCAGAACTCCCCCTCCACCACGCCCGCTTTCCTCCGCTCGCGCTGCATCTGCTCGGCAGCCTCCAGCAGGGTCTGGTTCAGGGCTTTTTCACCCAGCTCGGCCACCCCCACCCGCCCGGTGACGAGCGGCATCTCCTTAAGGGTGGCTTCCCAGACCTCTGCCGCGCGCTCATTCTGCGCCACCTTACGCCCCGCCGCGCGGTGTTTTTCTTGCAGGAGCGCCTGCTGGAGCCGCGCGGTTGCCTGACTCTGCACCCACTGGGCCTGGATGGCCTCCAGCCGCCGCACCTCGTTTGCCACCTGGAAACGCTCCAGCACGAGCGGGTTGCCCGTGGCAAGCGCTTCCATCTCGGCATAGTTCACCGCGATGTCGCTATCACTCTCGATCTCACGACTGGTCGCCTCCCCTCGGTACATGGCGGCGGCCAGCTCGGCCTTCTCTTTGATCTTGTTGGCGACAAACACATCCGCCGGGGCACTGATGTAGGCGCGCACGCGCACCTCCTCGTTCTGGTTGCCCTGCCGCACGCCGCGCGCGGTGGATTGCTCGAAGCGCGCCGCATTCCAGGGCAGGTCCAGGTGGTGAACGTCCGTGACCCGTTCCTGGATATTGACGCCGGTGCCCATCTGCTCCCGGCTGGCGATGAGCACACGCACATTGCCCTCGTTGACATCCGCCTGGAGCTTCGTCATCTGGGTGTCGGTACGCGCGTCATGGCTGAAAGCAATCTCCTCTGCCGGAATACCCTGCGCGACCAGCTTCTCTTTGATCTCATCGTAGATGCTGTAGCCCGCGCGCCGCTCGCGCCCCGAGGGCGTCGCCAGATCACAGAAGACAATCTGGGTGCCACGACGCTCACGGCTGGCCTCGTAGCTCTCGACGAGGGCCGGCACGAGGACGTTCGTCTTGCTGGCCGGATCGTCGAAGTCCGGGTCATAGTGGCGCGCGCCCATCAGCGAGAGGTGGCGCATCTCGTTGGATAAGAGGAAGGGATGCGTGCCCTCCCGCACGCGCTGGGCAAAGCGCGCCAGGGCTGCCTGCATCCGGGGCGAGGGCGGGCACTCCACCATCTCCACCTGCCCTCCCGCCAGCTCCGGCAGCGGTAGCCCGAGCTCGCGCGCGTCCAGCTTGAAGGTGCCCATCTCGTGCTGGAGGCGCATGAGATCGGGCAGGTTCACGATCTTGACGGGCTTCTCGACGAGATTGAAGCCCTGCCCGTCGATGGTGGGCACGGGCACCTCGGCCATCTGGGCGAAGGTTGCCACGAAGCTGTCGTAGCTCGTGATGCCGCGCTCCTCCAGCAGGTCCGGGCGCACGCAGAGCGTGTTCCAGTAGGACTCGGAGAGGACATTGTTGGTGACGGGGGTGCCGCTCATCCACATCACATGCCCGCCGCCATTGCGCGCGGAAAGGTGCCGCATCTTGACGAACAGATCGACCGCGCGGGCCGAGCCCTGCTTGCGCGCGCGGCTGTTTTTGCTGCTAATGGATCCCTCTTTATAGAAGTGGGACTCGTCTACGATCATCCCGCCCACCCCGAGGGCCTGAAGGCGACCCCAGGTAAGGGGCTCATCCTCCCCCGCGATGGTGAGGCGTTTCTTGTAGAGGTTCGCGAGCTTGTCGCGCTCGCGGCGCAGGCGCTGGGCCTCCTCGCTGGACTGTTTGGTGCCCTCCTTTTCCAGAAGTGCGATGGTGTCGTCGAAGCGGGACACCTCCTCGCGCGTGATCTCCTCCATGTCTGCCGCTTCGACGGGGATGGCCTTGAACGCTCCCTGGCTCATAAGCAGCGCGTCGTACTCTCCCCCGGCGAACTTTGCCATGAACGCGGCTCTCTTGGCGCGGCTGTTTATATCTTTGGTGCGCACCACGAGCAGCTTCGTATCCGGGTAGAGCGCCTGGAAGGCAGCGGCATAGTCGTCGATGGTATTGTCGAGGAGCACATGCAAGGGCGTCTGCACCTGACCGAGCCGCTTCCATTCCTGCGAGGTCGCCTGGGCAGTGCGGCTCTTGCCCGCGCCGGTCGCCAGCCCGAGCAGGGTGTTCTTCCCCTGAAGGGCGCGGTAGATGGCGTCCTTCTGATGCGGATAGAACGGCTCCGCGTCTGGGGCGAGCCCTGGGAGCGTCAGGTGGCTGCCATCATACTGGCGCGGCAGCACCGCGTTGAACAGATCGTTATAGCGCCCGGTGAGTCGCCGCGCGCGCGCCACATCCGACCACAGCCAGCGGATAAACTCCTCCTTGATCTCCTCCTGCTTGGCCCGCGCGGCGAAGGTGGCCTCCTCGTCCACGATGCGCCGCTGGCCGGTCGGATCGGTGGGATCGGGGGCCGTGCTGGTGGGGCGCTGCCCGTTCAGCGCGTTGCGCAGGAGTTGCACAGCGGTACGGCCCCCCGCGCCCCATTTCGTGGTATTGTCGGCCCGTTTCGAGTCGCGGTAGCGACTGGTGTCTACCTTCCACTCGCCGGTCGCTGCCAGATAGCGTACCGCGATCTTGTCCCCGCCGACGGGCAAGAGATGCTGGATGAATGCCTCGATGTCGGCCACGTCGATCCAGGTGGCTCCCAGGTTGACGCGAATCTCCGCCGGGGTAAGGTCCGGGGGGACCACGCCCTGAAGCGCGCGCACGTTGACGGCGAAGGCCGGGTCCAGCTCCGCCGCCATGCGCGCCTCGCGCAGCTTCTGGCGCACGTTGCCGGAGAGATACTCGTCGGCCACCTGGAGCCCACCCCCTGGGACGCGGAAGGCCAGCCCCTGCGCCACGAGCGCTGTCTCGACCTCGTGGGGCGACGTGCCCGTAAGCGCGGCCAAGCGCCACGGGTTCAGGGTCCCCCCCTCGTTCAAGGTGGTCTTCAGCGCATCTTCTAAACTGAGCGGTGCGGCCACGAAGGTCGCATCGGGCAGGGTCGTCGGGCGCACCAGGGCCGTGGGGCGGACTGCGCCCGTGGCCGCATCCAGTTCCTCCAGGCTGAGCAGCAGCGCGACCTCCTGATGGTCGCGCAGCACGGCGCGATTGGCCGTGCTCGAAAGCGCCCCGTACCGTGCCTGGAAGTCGTCGTAAGCGGCAGTGAGAACGGCCTGTGCCGTCTCGACCTCGCTCAGACCTGCCCCGTCGGTGCGCGCCGCCAGTAGGGCGTGGGTCGCAGCGGCGAGTACCGAGGCATGGGCCAGCCGGTCGGGGGCATCGGCGGGAAGCTGTCGGGTACGGCGCGTGCGGCTGCGTGTCTGGCCGCAGCGCGGGTTGCGACAGTCACCATCCGGGCTGACCCACGCGCCACACCGCGCACACCGCGCCGCGCCGACGCGGAAGCCGTCCGGGGGCAGCGCGGCGAACTGAGCTTCGAGGGCCGCCAGGCTCGCCTGGGCCTGGAGCGGCTGAAAGTCAAGGGCCGGACCGGGAGCATCCGCCAGGCGCAGGGCCTCGGGGCTGGGATCCTGGTCGGGGAAGCGTTTGCGCAGGAAGAGCACCTCTTGCTCGCCCAGATCGGGGAGCTTGAGGCGGGCCTGGCCGACGAGATCGGCCTGGGCCTCCAGGGCCGCGCGCACCTCGGCACTCTCGCGTGTCACCTGGCCCAGCACCACGACGATCCCGCCGGGCTTCGTCAGATCCAGGCCCCTGGCCGCGTAATAGTCCGCCGCCTTCTTGGTCAGGACCTGCCGCCCGCTGAACGACGGGTCCGCTACCGGCCCAGGCGACGGCACGGCCAGCACCACATCGAAGGTGTCGTGCGGATACTCGGCCTCGGCCAGGCTGGTCTGCTTGACGGTAGTGGTCTGCTGCAACTGCGCGGCAATAGCGGCTTCCTGATCGTCGGGCACCAGCATCACGCGCCGGGTGGTGGCACGCAGCGCCTCGGGCATGGTGCTGAAGAGGTCGCCGATGCCGCCGTGCGTATCCAGAACCGTCCCGCCGGTGAAGCCCATGTGTGCCAGGGCCGCCCAGAGCTGGGCGGCGATAGGCGCGGGCACCTCCGGGCGGCGCACCAGACGGTGCTCATGAGGATTGCGTGCTTGCCACCAGGCGGCCTGGCGATCCTTCCACTGCACATAGTTCAGGCTCATGGTGGTCCACGGTCGCCACTGCGCGAGACTCTTCTGCTCGGTTTCGGTCGCCGCGCGCTCCTGTGCCTGGAGCCGACCCAGGAGCGCGAGAGCTGCTACATTCCGCTGCATCTGGAGATTGGTTTCGGTCCATTCCTCCGGGAAGCGAGGCGGGCGAAACTGGCCGGTGTCTATCCGGTAATCAGTCCCGCTGGGCATGGGCGGTTCGGTGTCTTCCAGAATTAGGGAAGAGTCCCGTTCACCCTCCTCAGCGGTAGAGGAGAAGGGAGAAGGGAGGGACTCGGGTGCAACGCCGCCCGTTTCCCCCGGCGGGGTGGCAGGCAGCCCCCTCACCACCGCTGCATCGGCGGCGGGGGAACCGGCAGGACACTCATGCGCCGTCTCACCCAGGAATTGCCCACAGGTGGCACAGCGCTGGGTGCCAGCCGCCAGGCAGATCGCTTGCGCAAAGGACACCAGACCCTCGGACGCTGCGCCATCCCCGAACGCGGCCTGGACCTGGGCCTCCTCATACGTCTGGAGCCCGGTCAGAAGGTAGGGGGGAAGTCCCTCCCCCCCGTCCAGCGCCGCTGCCGCGCGCACCAGGGCTTTCTGTTCCGCCCGCGTGCCGGTGGCCTGACCGTTGGCGAGGGCCAGCAGCACCAGGTTCTGCTCCACCAGTGCCTGAAGCGCGGCCTGAACGCCTGCGGGCACCCTGGTATCTACCTCGGTCGCCAGGGTCGGTGCCTGCACGCCTGGGCCTGCGCCCTGCTCACGCTCCCCGAAAAGACGGTCGATCTCTTCATCTAGCGACCTTGTTGCCTCTGGGGATGTGCTGGCCGTGCCCGAGCTTACGCTTCGTCGTGGCCGAGTCGTGGCTGCTGGCTCTCTGGGGGAAAGCGCCAGATCGGGGTGGTCAGCTCCGTGATCTGCCACTGCGGCAGGTTCTGCGCCTGGTAGCGCGTGGTCGCCGCCGCCACCTGGCGTTGGTACCGGCTCACCAGTGCCAGGAGTCCGCCCTCGGCTTCGAGTTCCTGCACCATTGTCGGGCGATACTCCCGCCAATACGCCAGAATCTTCCGCCCCAGATCGCTCAGGTCCGCTTCCGTTTGCGGTGTTGTCGCTTGTGGATCGCTCATCACTCTCTCCTTCATCATATAAAATGCTGGACCGGGCGGGCTTGACCCGCGACGATTTGAAACTCATGCCTGCTGGGGGCCAGGGCACCGGGGCTCCCTGCCGCGCCCCCACCAGGTCACACCTCGGATTAGAACACTGGGGGTCCTGGGTCGGCAAAAAGCGTCCGCAGCCCGCGCAACGCGGAATGTGGCGTACCAGTTGCTGCGCAAAGGCGCTGCGTGCTGCCGAGCGTGCCGGAACTCCCACTGCGGCCAGAATACCAGCCGTGAGCGTCAACACCTCGCGCGCGGTGCGGAGCTCGCGTACCATCTCACCGTAGTGTGGATCAGCCTGCGCTTCATCGAGAACCTCATCATGCGCGGAGCCAATCGGCTCGGTGGGGTCCATCAGGGCCTGGAGCGCAGCGGATAGGGAACTGCGCTCGGTCGCGGCCCGACTCTGGAAGGCCCGCTGCCCGGCCTGCTCCGCACGCCGCTCATTCCACCGGAGCAGCACATCCTTCTTCGGATCACGGAGCATGACCTGATTCGTGGCCGTGTTCACCAGCTCCCAGCTCAAGCCCTTGCCGGGTCGCACGTCGATTTTCTCGCGCGCGGCTTGCACGGCGTCGGCGCGCGCCTGCTGGCTACGGGTCTGCGCCGCCTCGGTCAGGGTGCTTACCTTCACCTTACCCTGCGCATTGGCATGGAGAATACCGCCGTAACGCGCGGCCACCACCTGAATGGCGCGCACGGCGCGGGCGGCTTTCTCCCTGGCGCGCTGCTTGGCGACCACCTCGGGGTAGTCCGCCAGGATAGCGGGGGCCACGCTTTCGCCAGCGGCCAGTGCTTGAGCGACCGCCTCCCGGTGCCGCGCGCGGAAGACAGGTTCATCGCGCGCGGCGATTTCTAACGTGCGCCGATCCGCCGCAGCGGTCAACGTCAGACCGAGTGCCTCCACCTGCCGGCGCAAGTCGGCCTCTTCCTCCCTCGTGAAAGCATCCCCCGCCGGGCCGCGCAAGACCAGGGTATAGCCACTGATTCGATTGAAACGCTCCCCCAGGGACCTACTCACCTCATCCAGCTCGGGTACCATGCTGATCGGTAGTGATCGGACCTCCCCTGGCTGATAGCCTGCATAGTGGGTGCTATCCAGGGGCCGCCCCTGAGCCGGGTGGCTGGCGGCAAAGTCCGCAAAGGTCTGATCCCACCCATCGGGAAGAGTCCCACCGCGCTTGCACAGGTGAGTATCGGCATTGCCGAACTCACCACACTGCTCGCACTTCCACGCCCCAGGCCCGGACTCGGCGGCGGCGGTGGAACTGGCCGCGCGTCCTGCCGCCAGGTGCTGGAGCAAGGCCGCACGCCGCGCGGGCTTGTTCAGCAGGTCATGGATAGCCGCGTAGCCCGGCCAGGTGCGTTGGCGCGGCAAGCGGCCATCGGTGGGATCGGCGCGGCGGGCGTGAGTGGGACGCGCGATGCCCGCCAGGTCGAACCAGCGCATGACCTCGACGGTTTTCCGCCGTAACTCGCCACGCTTCTCCTCGGAGAGGGCTCCGACGCGCGTTCCGTTCATGGCGCTCTGATAGATGCGCTGGAGCGATGCGCCGCTCAGCGGTAGCGTGGTCTCCCCCACCCGGAGGATGGGTTGGGCCTTCTTCGGCAGTTTCTGGAGCGCTTCCGCCGTGCGGTCGAAGAACTCGTGCCGGTTATGCTCACACGCCACCGAGCGCCTCCTCCTCGTCCGCCCACGCCACCAGCCGCTGCTGCGCCTGCGCCAGGGCCTCGTCCCCGCTCTGCGCCTCGAACGCTTCCTCACGACTCCCCGGCCAACCCATGCGCCAGCGCGTTGGCCCAAGACGTTGTAAGCATGGGTAGAAGGTCAGGAAGCGCAGGTCTTCGTCTCCAAGGGGTCGTACCGAAAGAGCTTCCCGCTGGGTCATGATCGCCTTGTAGAGGGCCTGCTCGGTTGGCGTTTCGGCCTGGCCGCTCAGCACCTGGCGCAGGCGGAGCTGGTGCCACCAGAGCAGCACGATGGAATGAAACGTCGCGGAGGCCAGGTGGTGTGGTTGAAGCGCCTTTGCCTCCTCGGGGTGCGCCGCCAGAAACTGCCCTGTCAGCTCATTGAGGGCCTGCCCCGCGTGGAGCGGCGGTGGAAATATGTCGCCCCGTGGTCCGCGTGCGAACGGGGCCACCAGGGTCGGGGGGATAGATGGGCTCACTGGGCCTCCTTAAAAAAAGTCATTCCCTACTAATAATTATAACGTGGCTCAGGACGCAAAGTAGACGGACGCTGCGGAAAAACATTTTTTCACGCTACATCGCCCTGATGTCTGCCAGGAGCCCCTGAATATCGCGTCCTTCCAGGGTGGCAAGCAGATGCATGCAGCCCGGCCCGTAGGAACCGCCCGTAATCAGAGCGTTCCGGCCTTGCTAAAACCAGCGCGAGTAGGCCATCTATCCCATCGCGGTAGGCAGAATGGAGCCAGACCCAAAGATGCGGGTTCGGATGGGCTTGCGACACCCACCCCCGCCCGACCAGGTACTGTTCCACCTGCTCGGCGTTGGCGGGCGGAATTGCCAGGGCGAGATACGCCTCGGCCAGCGCGAGCGCTACGACGGGCGTGATTTCTGTCTCATTCTCAATGGTTACGACCAGGCGTTCCAGGGCTTGTCTGAGGTAAGTGGTTCCGTCTTGAAACATGATGTCGTGCTCCTTTGAGCTGCGTTGTCCCCCCTCACTGTCGCTATCCAGCGCGACATTTCGCCTCTGTCCCGATTGTCGCCCGCGCCCGGTACGCTTGAGGAAACCACCAAAGGAGAACCTGATGTCCACCATTAGCGTGCGCGGAAGCCACTGCCATATTTTCCCCGATCAAATTCCCCTGGCCCTGGCCGCCCTGTTTGCCTTTACCCAGGCGCGTGCGCCTGAGCATCACCTGGCCGCCGAGGCCCTTAGTCGCGCCCAGAGTGCGAACGAAGAGCCGACGCTGTTTGAACAGCTCTGGAATCTGCTGTGGGTCTGGGGCTGGTGCGCTATCCCCACAGAAGATTGGCAGGGAATCAATGCGCTGTTTTTGCGCAACGCAGAAGCCGAGGAGGATGTGCTGGCAATTCCCCTCGATGTGCTGGCTCCTTTTATCAAGACCGGGGGCTGGATCGAGATCGAAGACGAGGAAGGCTGTGGCTGGCGCTGGGCCTTCGAGGGGGGTGGGGCGACGCTGCACCCTATCCCAGATACGGCCAGCCTCGCTGAGGCGGAGGTCGAGGCATTGCTGGCGCGAGGTGCCCAGGATGTGTCGGTGGCAACGATCCTCCAGCAGACCGCTGCGGCCCTGGTGTCGAGTGTAGAGGGCTCGGCACGAGCCTTGGAGGTAGATGCCCTGCTTCTGCTGCGTGCCGCCGTTCGCGTGGCCCTGGAGGAGGAATAATGGGAGCCTGGGGCGTGGAAAGCCATGCGAATGATACCGTCTGGGATGCGCTCGAAACCGAGGCGGAGGCGATGGACGAAATGAGCCAGGCGGAGGCCGACGCCACCCTGCACGCCGCCTTTGCAGGGAAAGATACCAACGTGCAGCTAGGGGTCGTGCTGTGGCTGCTCGAAGAGCGCTCGGCTCTCGTTATGCCGCGTCCCTATGTGGAGACCGCGCTCGGCCATGCGACCCGACTGCACAACGATCAGACGTATCTCGCTGGCTGGCGCGACCCGGCAGCCAGGCAAACCGCCCTGGCCTTTGAGCGCCAGCTTCTTGAAGCAGTGCTGGCAGGCACGGAGCGCCCACAGCGCGAGGTGCGGGGACTCTTGGAGAAACTCTTCGAGCGACTGGAAGGAGACGGCGATGCCCCGTAGAACGACGCAGAAAAAACCGCAAGAGGTGCGCATCATCACGCACGAGACACTGGGAATCTCCGTGACGGTCTGCCTCGACCCCAACACCGTCCAATTCTTCGCCCATTACGGGGCAGAGCGCGTCGAGGCAGCTTCTTTTGAGGAGATTGAGACCAAAGTTCAGGCGCTGATCGAGAGCCTGACACACCTGGCGTGGCAACCCGTCATCGAGGTGCGTCCCAAAGAGCGCTTTTTTCAGCAAGATGCGCCGACGGTCGGATTTTCTCTGGCGCGGTTCTATCTCGCGCGGCAGAGCAACGGCTACCTGCGCGCAAGCTGGGAGAAGGAACCTCATCATCGCACCGAGGCCCGCGAAGAGCGCGCCCATCCCTTTGTCTGGCACGGAGCAGACCCGTTCCAGGTGCCCTGCGTGCAGGTTCCCCGCCACGGGCGGCACCATCCCGAGGCATATTACCTGGCTCACGACGAGGAGACTTGGTTGAGCCTCCTCGACCTCCAGCAGAGCTTGCGGCATCTGCGCGATCACCTGGCTGTCCATCTGGGCTCCCTGGAGACCCCCCTGGCGCTTGCGAATACGGCAGCGTTGCTTCGCGGTCTACCGCTGGCCCCGCTGACAACGACTAAACTGATCTGCTAGAGGGACTAGCGCCCTAGCTGGAAGACACCCTATGGGTGTTTCTGAATTTTCCGCCGTGTCAAGGTAGCGGCAAAGCTAATGGCGACAAGATTGGTGCCGAAGAGCAGCGAGGCCCCTAGCGCAGCATCCCTGCGCCCAGTTGCTAGGCAGATGCCCACCACACACAGCGGCGGGACCAGCGCTGCCGCGATGGCGACGCCGGGTAAGGCGGCTGAGACATGCTTGCGCGTCACGCTGAAGGCCCCAGCGGCTCCCGCCGCAAGCGCTACTGTCAGGTCGAAGAGGTTGGGCTGGGTGCGCGCCTCGATCTCCGGGGTGAACAACACCAACGGAGCCAGCCAGTCAAGAAGCGCGGCGAGCACCACGCCTAGCAAGATACCCTGGGCGGTACTCCGTCCAGCCACCCCTAGCAGTCGCGCGTCCCCCAGCACTACGCCGAGCCCCAACGCAATAATCGGTGTCATCAGTGGGGCCACCAGCATGGCTCCAATAATGACCGCCCCGCTGTTGAGCAGCAACCCCATCGTGGCAATAATTACCGAGAGCAAAATCAGGGTATAAAAGTCTACGGTGGCCCGCGCACCACGGCGGATTCGCTTGTAGGTCGCCAGCAACTCCTCATCGCTGACAGAGGGTAAGATCGCATCGACCCAGCGCCACACGCGCCGCAGCCAGAAGCGGGGCCGACCCTGATGCCGTCGCACAACGAGGATGGGCTTTGGAATACCCTGCACCAGTTCTTCCACCAGCGAGCCGAGAAAGAGTTGGTCAAAAAAAGAATCGGCGGTGGACCCCAAGAGGAGCAGGTCGTGGTGCTGGGCAGCGGTGTCAATGGCGGAGAGAAGGTGGTTTCCTTGCAGGACCTCCTGGTGGATGTGGGTTTCTGCTTCCTCCGGCGTGACCTTCGCTCGGTCGATCAGCCTGGCGAGCGTTGCCTCTGCCTCTTTCACGGTGGGAAGAGTGGCATCTTCCTTGACGACCGTCGCAAGGGTCAGCTTGCCCTCACAGAGCCTTGCCAACGCCAGACCCAACTGTAGCGCGAGCGTCGAGTGTGGCCCTCCGGCAGTTGCCAGGAAAAGCCGCGCGGCCTGGAGCGCGCCTTCCTCGAAGCTCAACTCCCCCCGGATCAAGGCAATATCACAAGGCGCATCCTCCAGCACCGGGTCCAGAATACCCCCCAGGCGGTGGCGGAGCGAGCGTGGCTGTCCCCGCCAGCTCAGCAGGATCAGATCACACCTCTCCCGCCGCGCCATTCGCAGAATTCCCTCTGCAATCGTATCGGCGTGCGTTGTTATAACCTGATGGGGTATCCGGCGCAGTTCGTCTGCATCTGCGGAGGGGAGAGACCAGCTCGCCTCGTCATCGACTTCATCGGGGGTGATGACGTGCAGGGCCAGCACCTCGCCCTCCATTGCGCGTGCGAGGGCAAGGCCAAGCTTCAACATACCAGGGCGGCGGCGTTCTCGGTCCAGAGGTAGCAGGACGCGATATTGGGTAGCGGGTAGCTGATCGGCACCGGGACGGACAGGGGGAGGCATTGCTTGTTCCATACAAGCCATCATAGGGAGGCCCCTCAGAAAAAGCAACCTTACGCCCCGGCACGCCTTGCCCTGGGCGGTGTAAAGCGCTCAGGATGGAAAATGCGGTAGCTCCTCGTAAGATCCCCTCTCTAGGTGCCTACCCTCCATGTTTACTTACCAAGGCCAGAGCGGCATACATCTTGCTCCCTTTGGCTCAATTACCTATCAAGGAGACCCCGCTATGCACGATGCCAAACAGATGTTGCAAACCCATCCACGTCCCGTCGAGATGGATCTCTCCCTTCTGGCGCAGGCGATAGAGGAACTGTCCCACTGCGCCCAGAGTTGTACGGCCTGTGCCGATGCCTGTCTGGGCGAGAACCAGCTCGATATGCTAAGGCAGTGCATCCGTTTGTGTCTCGACTGCGCCGATGTCTGCGCGACAACGGGGCGCGTTGCGACTCGCCAGACGGAGACCCAGTGGCACCTCTTACACAGCCAACTGCGGGCGTGTATCACGGCCTGCCAACTCTGTGGGGCCGAGTGTGCGCGCCATGCGCAGCACCACGAGCACTGCCGCATCTGTACCGAGGTCTGTCAGCGCTGCGAGGCATCCTGCACCCGCCTCCTGGAGGCCATCGAGCGCACGTTGAAGGATCCCGCCTGACAGACTTCTTCCGGGAGAGGTATCACGGTGGCGCGGTGGCTCTCCCGGCCAAGATCGACCCATTAGGCGAAACACTACGCTTCCCGCCGTGCTCTCCAATGCCATTCATTGCTATAGACCTTCAGAAAAAGATTCGTGTTTGGGAACCCCCGCCAGGGACTCAAGTCCCTGGCTACAAGCGCAAGCCTGCTTGAGCGGGCTGGGACGCTTGGGGGTGGTAGCCCGCTTGAGCGGGCTTGAGTTTCTAGCCTGCGGCTTCGCCTAGAGCGCCCGCCTAGAGCGCCTACTGTTGGTACTGTTGGGAGCCGCAGGCGGCAAGCACGAAACATTATCTGACTATCTATAGGTAGCTTAACCCCCACCCGATGAGAGCACCTACCGCTTCGCAAGCAAACCATCAGTTCATTGCACCTGCAAGGGGGCCTTTCTGGTCACAGTCTTGCTAAGTTGCCGGAAGATAGCTGCTGCTCGTAGAGGACTTTCAGATGGAACCGTTCCCTGTTTTTGACTGGTCGCTCTTTTTCTCGCATCTCCTGAAGCTCGACTTTATCCATTGTGAAGCAGCAAGGCCAAACCCCCTGTGAGGGATGGAGCAAAGGCTATAGGAATATTGTGGATGTCGGGTCTGAGCATAGACATCGAAAAAAGGAAGTTGGTCAGAAA
>JACCSL010000670.1 GCA_013812995.1 Ardenticatenales bacterium
GAGCGAAGCGACGTGGGGGTGAGGGCCGCCACGCAGAGCCATGACTCAACCACAAATTCCAGCAGAACCAAGGACATTTTAGGCCTCGCCAAAAAGGCGGGGTAGCGCCAGGTGCTGACCCATCTCCTTGCCAACGCGGTCAGGTTCACCGAGGCGGGTCATATCTGGATGCGTGCCTTCCGCCACGAGGAGGGGCTCTCGATTGTCGTCAAGGCCATGCTATGAGCCAGATGCAGCGGTGCATGGTCAAGACGATGAGCGCCAGCAAGTGTGCCTCATTGAGGCTCTCTAGAGAGGGACGTGGTATTATTGCCTGACCAACGAGTTGCTCTGCATCTAATACTCGTGTTCTGGGAGATGAGCCATGTCTTTACGCCCCCCTTCTTTGGTATCTCGTTTGCGCCATCCGCTAAAACTAGAGTTTTTGGTCGGCTTCTACCTCCTCATTCTGGCAGGCGTCATTCTGGTTCCTGCCCTCCTCTACATCGAATCCTCTATCGCTGAGGCGCTGGTCAACCAAAAAGTAGAGGAGATCGAAGCGGTCGATCAGAATGTGGTCCAGCAATTAAGCGCGCAGATCGAGAGTGCCGAGGGGAGCATCCAACGCTATGCCCACCTCCTTTCCACGGCCATCCGCCCCGCCACGCCCGAGTATGTTGCCGAATTCGACCGCCTGGTTCAGCGCGATACAGATGGTTCCTGGCGCTCCAAGCGGAGCACCTTTCAACCGGAGACTGAGGCGGGCATCTGGGTTCCCCCCAATGCTCTGCTGAACGATGACATGAAAAGCTTTTATATTCAGGCGAAGGGGTTGACGGAACAATTTGGCAGTGGCGCATTCAACCACACCTTTGTCAATACCTGGATTCTGCCCGATACCAATGGCGAAGTCATCTTTTTTCCCGATGGCCCGGAGTTTATTTACCAGGCCACCTCTGATCAAGATTATCGGCAGACCGATTGGGTCAACCTGGTGCGTCCCGAAGTCAATCCCGAGGGAGACATCGCCTGGACGCCGACCTCGTTTGACCCGGTTCCCTCGCTCTGGATGATCAGCGTCATCGCCCCCTACTCCTTTCAGGGCGAGTGGGCTGGCTCAGTTGGTCACGATGTCACGGTGTCGAATCTGCTACGGTATTCCGGGCAGTTGAGTCGGATGAAGGGCAGTCGCTTCTTTATCCTGACCTACGATGGAACACTGCTGATCTCCGACCGCTACCAGGCGCAGATCGAGGCGTCCCAGGGGACATTTACGATCCGCGAGGCCGACGAGCCGGAGCTGATCCCGATCCTGCCCGAGTTGATGGCGCACCTAGCGCGTATCCCGGCAGGCGAGGTGATGCGGATGGAGACGGAAAGTGACCTTCTGATCGCAAGTCGGATCGAGGGGTCAGGATGGATTGTGGTCAATGTGATCCCCCGCGCCTCAATCATCGAGTTGATCCGGCAACCCTTTAGCATCCTGCGCTGGATCGTTCTGTTGGCCCTGGGGGTCACGCTGATTGCTTCGATCTTGTCTGTGTCGCGGGACGGGCAACAGCGGCGGGAGCGGGAGCGGGCGATTCGTGAGTTGAACATCCAACTGAAGCAGGAGGTGTCCGAGCGCACCCAGGAACTGGAGCGGCGTGTCACCCAGATTGCCACAGGGGCTGAGATTGGTCGCGCCATGACGGCTCTGTTGGACCCCAACCAATTAACAGCCCAACTTGTGGAGCGGATCCGCGAGCGCTTTAATTTCTATTTCGTTGGTCTATACCTGTTAGATGGGCAGGCCCAGCACCTGCTATTACACCAGGGAAGTGGAGAGGTGGGCCACCAGCTAAAAGAGATGAGACATCGCCTGCTCATTGATGAGCACTCTATGGTGGGGTGGGTTGGTCTGCATCATGAACCACGAATTGCCTCGCAGGCACGGGAGGATCCCGTCCGTTTTGCCAATCCTCTTCTTCCTGACACCTACTCGGAGATTGCGCTGCCCCTACGGGTCGGGAATCGTCTCTTGGGGGTTCTCGATATCCAGAGTACGCGGGTGGCGGCCTTCGACGAGAGCGATGTGATCGCCCTGCAAAGCATGACCGACCAGATTGCAGCGGCTCTGGAGAATGCCCGCCTCTTTCAACAGACCCAGAACGCCCTTAAACAGAGTGAGGGGCTCTATCAGGCCGTCGCCTCAATCACGGGGTCCACGCATGTGCCGGCAATCTGTCAAAGCCTGATTGACCACCTCAACATCCTGGTGCAGGCGGACCGAATCTTCATCTTACTCGTAGATCATATACAGCAGCAGATTGTCTTCAGCCTTGGGCATGGTGACTTCGCTGATGACCGCCTCCCCGAGTCCTACAACGAGCTCATGGCGGGGCGTAGTGGCACCGTGAGCCGCACGCGTCAGCCTATTCTCTTCCCAAGCGCAGACGACGAGCCGGAAGTACCTCACGCCGGACGAGCCGCGGCAACGGTGGAATCACTCATCGTTGTGCCCCTGACGCTGAAGGGACAGGTACTTGGCACAATCACCATCACAAACAGGGTTGATCAGCGCCGCTTCACCCAGCAGGATGTAGATCTGCTGATGGCCCTGACCACCCATGCTTCTACCGCCATCGAGAATATCCGCCTTTTCGAGGAGACGCAGGTGGCGAACGCCGCGCTCTCCCGGCAGGCACTTCGCCTCCAGACCAGCAGCCAGGTAGGGTATCAAGTCACCTCCATCCTTGACCTGGATGCCTTGTTGGAGCAGGTTGTCGCCTTGATAGCTGCCCACTTCGATTATTACTTTGTGGGGGTATGGTTGCTGACACCCCAGGAGGAGGCCCTCGAACTTCGGGGCGTCGCCGGGCGTGCTACCCAGAGCTGGCAGGCTCAGTCGCTCCGCGTCCCGATGGATGCGTCTGTTAGCCTGATTGTGGAGGTCTGCAAAAGTGGGCACTATCGCCTGGTGGATCGGGTGGAGGAGGAACCCAACTATCTGGCAATGGTGGAGTTCGCGGAGACCCGCTCGGAGTTGGCCCTGCCCCTTCGCCGGGGGCAGCGAATTATTGGGGTTCTGGACATTGGGGGGGATCAGCCCGCCGCCTTTGGGGCCGAGGACGCACTTGTTTTGCAGACCCTGGCCGATCAGATCGCCGTGGCGATTCACAACGCCACCCTGTTCGATATCACGCAACGTGCCCATCACGCCGCCGAGGCACTGCGCGCGGTGAGTCACGTTCTCAATAGTAGCCTGGATCGGGAGCGCGTCCTGCTTCTCATTCTGGAGGAGTTGGCAAAGATCGTAAATTACGATAGCGCGTTGTTGATGTTGTTTTCTGATGGCACGCTCAAGCCGGTCGCTTACCGCAGCAGCCAGGAGCATCAAGAGCAAGCTCAAAGCTATCCGCTCCAGATCGACAATTTTCCGCACATCCAGGAGGTTCTCCGGGAGCATATACCCCTCGTGGTGGCGGATACTGCGATGGATTCTCGCTGGCTCCATCGGCCGGAGTCAGAGTATATTCGCTGCTGGATGGGGGTGCCACTGGTGATCCAGGATCAGGTGGTTGGGTTGTTGAACCTGAACAAGAAGGAGCCTCACTTCTACACCCAGTATCATACTGCCCTGGCGGTGACCTTCGCCAACCAGGCCACAATTGCCATAGAGAAT
>JACCSL010000696.1 GCA_013812995.1 Ardenticatenales bacterium
AGACAAGAATGGTGAGGGGGGACAGGCGAATGAGCTTTCGGATCCACGGCATGGGTTGTTCTCCCAGGGAATTCTAGTAAACAAAGAGCAAGACGCTCTCATCAGGTCCCTTGACCCTTTGACCAGCGTCCTGGGCGAACAGTATAGCAAAGTGATATGCACTTTTACAACTTCAGAAGGACTCAGTCCCCTGGCGTGGCCTGTAGAACCCGTACCTGGCGTGGGGTGGGCGATACGGAAACTGCCTCTCCGGCCAGACGCGCCAGGGTGGCCGCCGCGGCACGATTGCCACTCTGGACGGCTCCTTCCATAGAGTCATAAAAGCGCTGGCGGGTGTAGCCTCCTGCAATGGAGAGGTTGTGGATGGGGCTAGCCTGTGAGGGACGCAGGGCATCCAGCCCCGGTTTGGGCCAGTAGACACTCTGCTGGATCTTCACCACGGTTGACTTCGTGATGCGAGCACCGGGGGTCGTCTTCGGGAAGGTGCGGCACACATCGGCCCACACCTGCTGCACAATCTCCTCCTCGCTTAGGTGCATGAGGTCGCGCGCGGGAGCCACCACGAACTGAAAGCGGCTATTCCCGCTGTTGTGATAGTGGGGCGTCGTGTTGCCCATATCAGCATAGACGGGAATGATTCCGTCCGGGTTGAAAAGAACATTGTCGATGTGGGAGATTTGTCGATCCAGCCAGAGCTGCACGGAGATTACGGGAACTCCCTCGAACTGGCGTAGATTCTGAAAGTAGGGCTCATCCTGCCATACGGCGGGCACCAGTTGGTTCAATTTGTGGACAGGGAGGGCCAGGATAAACTCGTCTCCCTGGATCATCTCACCGTTTTCCAGTTCCACCGCCATGAGTTGGCGCTGAGGGCCGGTGTGTAAGCGACGCACGCCGGCGTTGCCCCGGATGGTGACCCCCTTACCCTCCAGATGGCGGAGGAGTGGGCCGGTGAAGGTGTCGCCGGGGGAACCCTTGAGGAAGCCCATGCGGCTGGCACCGTTTTGGCGCAGGAAGAGCCCGGCCACATCCAGGACTACCCGCGCTGAAATCTCCTCGGGAGGCAGGAACTTGAGCGCCAACGTCATCGGCAGGAACATCTTGCTGAGCATCCGATCCGCGATGCCCCAGTTGCGGTGCCACTGCTGGTAGGAGAGTGCATCGCAGCGTGCAAAGTAGGCCTCGTTTCCAAAGAGTATGGGAAGCAGCGCCTTGCTGAGCGTCATCTTCTCCGCCCAGGTGAAGTAGTGGTTCTTGAAGACGGCCGGCAGCAGGTGCATCGGCGAGGGAGCGCGCATGGTGCGGAACTCGAAACGCTCCCCCGCATTGAGGGTGTAGGTCAGCACATGCTCCTTCCAGAGGATATTTTCATAGATGCCAACCTCGCGCATGAGGTCGTAGATTTCTTCGTAGGCACCGAAGAAGACATGCAGCCCGCTCTCGATGCTATCCCCTACCTCATCCTGCCAGGAGGAACACTTTCCCCCGAAGATAGCCCGCTTTTCGAGGAGTATTACCTCGTGCCCGCCATCTGCCATGCGCTTCGCTACAGTCAGCCCTGCAAAACCCGCCCCGACCACAACCACCCGCTTGCGTTCCATCTCGCTTATCCTTTGAGTACAATATCTATGACCAGTTTACCGTCTTGTTCTATGTTTGTCAATGGTTTGCAACGAGAAGGTCTAAATTTATGATCCCTTCCGACTGGAACTTCTGCCCGCGCTGCGCCAGCCCGCTGGCCCTGAGCGAGCATGATGGGCGGCTGCGCCCGAGCTGCGTCGCCTGCGGCTTTGTCTACTTTGCCGATCCCAAGGTTACCGTCGCGCTGCTCATCGAGCAGGGCGGGCAGGTGCTTCTGGGCAGGCGTGGCATAAACCCGCAGCAGGGGCTGTGGAGTCTGCCTGGGGGCTTCGTGGATTATGGCGAGCGGGTGCGCGACGCAGCCGCCCGCGAGGCGTGGGAGGAAACCGGCCTCACGGTACAGGTCGGCGACTTGCTTGGCGTGTGGGACTTTGATGACACAATTGGGGAGAAGAAAGGCATCGCGCTGTTCTTCCGCGCCGAGGCCGACGAGGCGGAGCCCGTAGCGGGCGACGATCTAGTGGAGCTTGGCTGGTTCTCTCGGGATGCCCTGCCTCCCATAGCGTTTCCCCTGCATGAGTCTATTCTTCGAGGAGAAAACAAGCGTTGATCAATCAAAGCCTAGGGTATATATTGCTAGTGTTGCTGTTGGTGGGGTGCGCGCCGTCACCCCCTCCTGTTGCATTGCCCTCGACTCCCTTTGCGCCGGTGCCCTCTCCCACCCGGCAGGCCACTGCTGCGCTCACGCGTAGTGCGACCGCTGCGCCCACGCGGCTCGCCAGCGCCACCACGCGCGCCTCGGCGACGGCTACAGCGCTCCCCTCGACCACCGCCAGCCCCGAGGGTGTTGAGACACGCCCCGACACACCCACGCGCACGGAGACGCCGCTGCCCTCGCCCACACAGCGTCCGCCTTCCCTCACCGCGACCTCCCTGGCCCCCACCGCAACGGCTCCACCCCCAACGGCGGTGGCTCTAGTGACAGAGGGGGTGGCATGCGCGCGCCCTCCCGAAGATTACCGGCGGGTGATGGTGGGGCGGCACACCGTCTCCATGCGAACTCTGGCAATGCTGGACAATGCGCAGGCACTGTACGGGGGTCGGGGCTCCACACGGCTGCTGATCCAGGGCTCCTACGCACCGGGCCTGGACGCGAGTTTTGGCACCCACGATGGCGGCGGGGCCGTCGATGTCTGGGCGGTGGACCCCCGCGACACCAGCCAACTGCTGGATGATATTCCCCAGTTGGTGCACGCCCTCCGTCAATCGGGTTTTGCGGCCTGGTATCGTCCGGCGAATATGCTCTACGAGGGAATGTATCCTCATATTCATGCCATTGCTCTGGGCGATGCGGAGCTTTCTGCGGGGGCGCGCTCTCAAATCGAGGGGCCGGAAGGCTATCTCGCGGGGCGCAATGGTCTGCCTCAATCCGATTACACGGGGCCTGACCCGCACGGCGGCCCGCTCCTTTGTCCCTGGATTACAGAGCTAGGGTACGGTGCGCCTGCGGTCACCAGCCAGCCGACGAGCACCAGCGCGCCGCCCACGCCTCCTACCACGCTCTCCCTGGCCTGCGCGCCGCCGCCGGACGACTATCGTCGCATCACGGTGGAGGGTCACACGCTAACCCAGCGCACCTACACGATGCTCCAGACCGCGCAGGCGATCTATGGGGGGCCGGGCAACTTGCTCTGGGTGACGCAGGGCTCCTACACCCCCAGCGAGCCGGGGAGTTTTGGCACCCATGATGGGGGCGGGGCCGTTGACATTTCGATTCGCCATCCGGTAAGCTGGGAGTTTCTCTACAACGACACAGAACAGATGGTGCGCGCGCTCCGGCTGGCCGGGTTCGCGGCATGGTATCGCGCCCCTGGGGACCTGGGGCCTGACTCGGCCCCGCACCTCCATGCCATCGCCATCGGGGATGGCGAGCTGTCCGAGGCCGCAACAGCCCAACTCACCGGTGAGCAGGGGTATTTCAGAGGGCGCAATGGGCTTCCCCAACCCGAGTATGCCAGGGAGGACCGACATGGCGGCCCCATTCTTTGCCCCTGGATGGAGGCACTCGGATACCAGGACTTAAGAAATTGACGAGATAACGAATCAAACTTGGGGAATCTCGCTATCGTCTTCTATAATAGCTTCCCCCCCAGACCTTCTATGGCCATGTACCCTCCCTCATTTCATTCTTCGCAACTTTTTCGTCACAACGAAAGAAGGAAAGCGTCATGCCGACTCAGCACAATGCCCCAGCAGGGAGCGATGTACTGGACCCCAAGCAACTACTGAAGATTCTCCTGGCTGTCAAAAAGGGTGATTTTTCTACAAGAATGCCGCAGGATCTGGAGGGGGTCTCTGGAAAAGTAGCCGATGCGCTCAACGATATCATTGAGTTGAATGAGCGATTGACCGAAGAGCTGGAGCGCATCAGTGTAGCGGTTGGTAAAGAAGGGAAAATCTCCCAGCGCGCCACCATTGGTGCGGTACGTGGCGGATGGTCCGAGGCCGTGAGCGCTGTCAACACTCTCATCGGTGATCTTGTCCAGCCCACCACAGAGATGGCGCGCGTCATCGGTGCCGTGGCACGCGGTGACCTCTCGCAGAGCATTCCCCTGGAAATCGAC
This sequence comes from Ardenticatenales bacterium, assembly GCA_013812995.1. GTDB lineage: Bacteria > Chloroflexota > Anaerolineae > Ardenticatenales > Ardenticatenaceae > JACCSL01. The sequence continues at coordinate 4,206 of JACCSL010000696.1, forward strand.
GGTCGCCCCCTGGAGGGCGAGTTCCTCCGAACCGCCAAGGTCGTCAACACAATGGTTGATCAGCTAGGCTCCTTCTCCTCCGAGGTAACGCGCGTGGCGCGTGAGGTCGGTACCGAAGGCAAGTTGGGCGGTCAGGCGGATGTGAAGGGCGTGGCAGGAACGTGGAAGGATCTGACGGACAACGTGAACCTGATGGCGAACAACCTGACGGGTCAGGTGCGTAACATCGCCGAGGTCTCGACAGCGATTGCGAACGGGGACCTGTCGAAGAAGATCACCGTGGAGGTGCGCGGTGAGATTCTGGACCTGAAAAACACGATCAACACGATGGTCGACCAGCTCAACAGCTTCGCGGCTGAGGTAACACGCGTGGCGCGCGAGGTCGGTACCGAGGGCAAGCTCGGCGGTCAGGCGGATGTGAAGGGGGTCGCGGGTGTGTGGAAGGATCTGACGGACAACGTGAACCTGATGGCGAATAACCTGACAGGTCAGGTGCGTAACATCGCGGAGGTCTCGACAGCGATTGCGAACGGGGACCTGTCGAAGAAGATCACCGTGGAGGTCAAGGGCGAGATTCTGGACCTGAAGAACACGATCAACACGATGGTTGACCAGCTCAACAGCTTCGCGGCCGAGGTGACGCGCGTGGCGCGCGAGGTCGGTACCGAGGGGAAACTCGGCGGTCAAGCGGATGTGAAGGGCGTGGCGGGTGTCTGGAAGGATCTGACGGACAACGTGAACCTGATGGCGAGCAACCTGACGGACCAGGTGCGTAACATCGCCGAGGTCTCGACAGCGATTGCGAGCGGAGACCTGTCGAAGAAGATCACCGTGGAGGTACGCGGTGAGATTCTGGACCTGAAAAACACGATCAACACGATGGTTGACCAGCTCAACTCCTTCTCCTCCGAGGTGACGCGTGTGGCGCGCGAGGTCGGTACCGAGGGTAAACTCGGCGGTCAGGCCGATGTGAAGGGGGTCGCGGGAACATGGAAAGACCTGACGGACAACGTGAACCTGATGGCGAACAACCTGACGGCTCAGGTGCGTAACATCGCGGAGGTCTCGACAGCGATTGCGAACGGGGACCTGTCGAAGAAGATCACGGT
>JACCSL010000728.1 GCA_013812995.1 Ardenticatenales bacterium
GCAAGGCTGGGGGCGGCGCATCGCCGCCGCTCTTTCTTGCTATATTGCGCTGCCTTGCTGCTCGCACTGCGCTAGCAGGTAGCGTCCTGGTGCATCTGCCGGGTGCGCCTGCACGATGGCGCGTAGAACGGGAAGCGCGGCAGCAATATCGCCCTGGCAGTAGCAGGCTACTGCCCCCTCGAAGGCCGCCTGGCTGGCCCGTTTGCCTGCCCACGTCGCAGGCGCATCTGCCGCCAGAAGCTCGTAGATCGCGGTTGCCTGCACCTTGCCCTTCACCTGCACCTCCCCCAGAAAGCGCATCTCGTAGGAATCGGGCGTCGCGAGGCGCACCCGCACCGCCTCGCTCAGCAGCACCGTTGTCCCGTAGCGCTTGGTTAGCCCTTCCAGGCGAGCCGCCAGGTTGACCGCATCCGAGACGACCGTTCCCTGCATCTGTTCCTCATAGCCGATGGTACCCAGCACCATCTCGCCGACATGGATGCCTACCCCGATCTGCACGGGCGCACCGCCCTCCGCCACGCGACCCTCGTTGAAGCGCGCGAGGGCGTCGACCATCGCCAGTGCCGTTTCCAGCGCATCCTCCACACGGTGCGGGAAAAGCGCCATGATCCCGTCCCCCTGGTACTTGTCAATGAAGCCGCCCTGCTGCCGGACGAGCGGACCGAGCCGTTGCAGGTAGGCACTGAGAAAGGCAAAGCTCGCGGCGGAAGTCAGTTGCTCGGCCAGGGGGGTGAAGCCACGAATGTCCGAGAAGAGCACCGTCATCTCGCGCGTCACCTGATCCCCTATCCGCACCTCCAGAATACTCTGTTTGCCGAGAAGATCGAGCAGCTCATGGGGGACAAAGCGGGCATAGGCGCTGTTGAGCCGCGCGAGGGCCTGCGCTGCCGTCTCACTCTGCTGGATTCGTTCGCGTACCTGTCGTAGCTGGTCGCGGTAGGCCCGGCCCGAGACGCCCGCCAGGGTGAGTGACAGCGCCAGCACGGCTCCTCCGGCCAAAAGTAGTGCCTGCTGGCCGGAACGCGAGCTCTCACGCGCCCCCGCGATCACCTCTGCCTCCAGGTGGTCCTGCGCCTGGAGCAGTGCGCGCAGGGTGACCTCGAGGCCCACCAGCTCGGTATCGGCGGTACTCAGCAGGGCGCGACGCTGGTTCAGGCTGATCTCCCCCTCCAGCCGTTCGATAAGGGGGGTGAGAAGCTCGATTTGCCGGGTGAGCGTCGGAAAGAGGGGCAGTTCCCGCAGCAAGGCACCCGCGCGGCGCTCCATCGTAGCATGCGTTGCCTGGATCCGCTGGAGACTCTCCACCAGCGAGCGCGTGTTGATCACCTGTAGCGGGTCCAGGTAGCCACCCGTAGCGCGCGGGGTATCGTCTGTCTTCATCTCTTTGATCTTCAGGTGAGCAAAGAGCACCCGGTCGTGCAACTCAGTCAGATCGCGTGAGCTTTGCAGATGAGCGATGGCAACAGGACCGAGTGCCCGGTCGAGCTGGCGACTTTCCCGCCACACCACGACCAGGCTGCCAACGACCACCGCACCCAGAAGGCCCAGCAGGGGCCAGAGCCGAAGTGGTACGCGCCATCTGCGCGTCGGGAAGGTGCCAGGATCCATAAATCCCCCATTCTCTACCGGACATGAAGGTAGAGGAAAAAAGTCTGGTGGACCCAGGGATACAGCGAGGCCCAGTGCGCGATGCGATGCAGCCAGTACATGGCCGTGTCCATGACGAGCAGCAGCAACAGTACATCGGCGAGTGCCCAGAGGCCCACATCTGTGCGGAAGACCACCCAACTTAAGTTTAGAGCCGAGGCTGAGAGAGCAACTTACCAACTGAAAAGGAAGCGGGAAAGATAGGTTCATCCAATCCCTCACGAGGAAAGAGAAACCTATGATTGACCGATTCCGCGAAGGAGTATACCAGAGTATTAGAGAGTGCGTAATAGACGTACACCTGTGGCTAGAGGGGGAAGGGTGCTAGAATAGGGGGCCCTTCACCCCTCTCCGAGCGAAACCGCCTCTCGCTCCACTAGGGGACGTTGCAAACGGGAGGGTGTGGCTCCGGCACTCACCGCCTAGCGTCTGGCTCTCAAGCTGCACGTCAATTACGCAGTCTCGAGTATTAGTTACACCGGACATGAGGTGCAGGAACCCTCCCC
>JACCSL010000750.1 GCA_013812995.1 Ardenticatenales bacterium
GGGGAGGGCCGAAGGCCAGGGGAGAGGGCCAAGAATGGCGAATGATGATTATGGCACCCAACCCAGAACACTCTCTTTCGTACTGGTGGCGACCGAGCCAGTGGCTGCGCATCGTGTGGGGTGTGTGGGTAGATCAACCCTGGTACTGGCGGGAGGTGAGCCCGCGATTAGGCGGGCGAACTCGCGGGTGGGGAATCTGGTTTCAGGCGTTGTTTGGGGCAATCCTGGTCAGTCTGATGCTTTGCTTGCTGCTATTTGGCACCCATGCAGTCATAGGGCGCACGGTTTACCCAGGCAGTCTTCTCGGCGTGAGCTTCCTGTTTATTGGCGTTCCGCCCCTCTGGTTTGTTTTAACGCTTGTGAGAGGACTTAAAGAGGGTATACCTCTTGTCTGTGTGACTCTGCCCCTACTCACCAATCACTTCTTCTGGTTGGGTCAACTGATTAGAACGGGAGAGAACGTTAATGAACTCGGTATCTTCGCTTTGACAATTGCCTGCATCGGTCTAACGTGGGGTTTCATGGTTGGCCTCTTGCAGGGAGAGAAGGATTTCGTGTTTACGTTCTTCGGATTTATTTTTGTTGGTATGATCATTGGAAAGTCCCCTTTCGTTCATCCTTTTCTCGTTTGGCTTTTTTATGTGGCCCGTGGCGTGGGCGGTGCCGTTTGGGGTGGGCTATGGTGTTACCTGGCAATGCGCTGGGCTACCCGAAACCTACCGCCGACATCTACCATACCGCTTCAAGTTGACTCGCAACTCTGACAAGGAGCCTCTATGCGCGTGCTCATCGTGGACGATGATCTGCCAAGCCTCAAGATGAACAGCTACCTCCTGCGCGAGGAAGGGTACGAGGTGCTCACCGCGACCAACGGCGCGGACGCCTTGACCCTCCTGGATACGGAGTTGGTCGATCTGATTATCCTGGACGTGATGATGCCGATGATGGACGGTCACGAGACGCTGCGCCGCCTGCGCCAGCGCTACGATGTGCCCGTGATCTTCCTCTCCGCCAAGGGTGAGACCGCCGACAAGGTGAAGGGGCTGGAGATTGGCGCAGACGATTACCTCGCCAAGCCCTTTGAACCCTCCGAGCTTCTGGCGCGGGTCAAGTCGGTGATGCGGCGCAGCGAGATTTTCTCCAAGGCCGACGCGAACTCCCTGCTCCAGGTGGGAGAGATTCGGCTGGACCCCGTGAGCAACCGCGTCTATTTCAGCGAGGGGCGCTACGAGGAACTGACGCCCATCGAGTTCCGGCTGCTCCACGCGCTGATGCGAAACGCGGGCCGCACGCTGACACACGATGCCCTGCTCAACTCGGTGTGGGGCTATGAGTATGATGGCTACTCCAACCAGATCGCGGTCTACATTCGTCGCCTCCGCGCCAAGATCGAGGCGGATCCCAGTGACCCTCGCTACCTGATTACGGTGCGCGGCCTCGGCTACAAGTTCGAGCGCCAGTCCTAGAATAAACATTATGACAAACGGTGGCCTGGAGTCTCCCCGCTCGGAAGAGCAGTGGGTAAACCGTGATCGGCTCCTCTATCTCCTCCGCAACGAGCAGCGTTTTGGGGTAGCACTACGTCTGCTCCTGCTACTCGTCCTTCCCCTCGTCTGGACGCTGACAGGCACAGCCCTGCCCACGCCGCTTTTCCTCTTCCTGTGGGGTGGTTTGCTCACCGTTTCCCTGCTCGTGCATCAGCGGCTCCACTCTGCCGCGCGCTTGTCGGCACGGCGGATTGGGCCGTGGCTGGGGATTGGCCTCCTGCTGGATGCCCTGCTCGTCATGCTCACCGTGTTGCTGGACAGCAACCCGCAGAGCGACCTCTATGTTCTTTTCGCGCTGCTTGCGCTCAAAGGTCTCTTTTTCTATGGGCCGTGGCGCGCCGCGCGCTTTTTACCCTTCGGCGTGGTGCCCCTCTACGCGCTCACCGTTGTGCTGCGGCTCGGGGAGCTGCTGGCCTGGGCGCAGCCGTTCGCCCTGCGGCGTGGCGCGCTGCTATTGCTGGTGGCGGCAGCCTCTCTCTACCTGGGTCGCCTGCTCTACCGGGCACGCGAGAAGGTGCGGGAGTTAAATCTGCGGCTGGGGCAACGCAAGACCGACGTAGAAACACGCACCCAGGTCTTGACACACACGGCCACCAACCTGGCAAACCGGGTGCTGGAGCTGCGCTCGCTTCAAGAGGGAATGAAGGCGATCAACGCCTCGCTGGAACTCAATGAGTTGCTGCGGCTGGTCGTGGACAATGCCTCGGATGTCTTCGGGGGAGCAAGCTGCGCCATCGGGCTGCGCGAGCCGGACGGTGATATTTTCGTTTCCGCCCGCAGCCTGGAGGACGATATTCCGCTGACGGCGCTGGGCATCGACTCCCTGGAGGCGCTGGCCCGTCAGGTACTCCAGCAGCGCAGCCCGGCCCTGCTGGGCAGCGAACCCGGTGGCGACGAGACGCTGACCTCGGCGATGGCGGTGCCAATGATGGCTGACGGGGAACCGCTGGGTGCCCTCATGGCCGTGCGCCAGGGAGAGTACCCCTTCACGGCGGATGACCAGGAGCGGCTGAGCGCCTTCGCGGACCAGGCGGCACTGGCTGTGAAAAACTCCCGGCTCTACGAGCGGGTCGAGCAACTGTACCAGGAGGTCAAGGAGCGCTCCGAAGAGCTGAAGGCGGTGCTGGATAGCATCGGCGACGCGGTGCTTGTTACCGGGCCGGGGGGCGATGTGCGCCTCACGAACCCGGTTGCCAATGTCATCCTGGGACTTCCCGATGAGCTGCGCGAGGCCCTGCTACTCCAGGAGACGCTGCGCGGTGGCTTCGATGAGCATCTGCATACTACCCTGACGAGCAAGAGTGGCGATCCCGTGCTGGGGGAACTCACCGTGCATGGCGGTGGCCTCCAGGGGAACCGGAGCTACCAGGCGCTCTCCGCGCCGCTGCGCGACCCGGATGGTCGCCCGCGCGGGGTCGTCACGGTGCTGCGCGACATCACGGCGGCGAAGGAGCTGGAGCAGCTCAAGAGCAACTTCGTCAGCACAATCTCCCACGAGTTAAAAACCCCGCTCCACTCCATCAAGGGCTTCGTGAACATCATTCTCTCCGAAAAATCCACGGGGCCGCTCACGGAGATCCAGCGTGACTTCCTGGGAACGGTCCACGATCAGACGACGCGGCTGGAGCGGATGATTCTGGACCTGTTGGAGTTCACGCGGCTGGAGTCGGGGCAGATCAAGCTTTACCCGGAGCCGCTTGATCTGAGCGTGCTGGCGGAGCGCGTCACGGAGCAGCTGCGCCCCGTCGCAGAGGAGTCCTCGGTCTCGCTGCTCTGCCTCGTGGAAGAGGCGCTGCCCGTCGAGGGGGACCGGCTACGGGTGGAGCAGGTCTTCAATAATCTGATCGCAAACGCCATCAAGTTTACCCCGCCCGGCGGGCGGGTCATGGTCACGGGCGAGACAGGAGAGACGTGCTCTACCATCATCGTGCGCGACACGGGCATTGGCATCCCGGAGGGGGAGCAGGAGCGTATCTTCGAGCGCTTCTACCAGGTGGACGCCTCGCACACGCGGCAGTATGGCGGCACAGGGCTGGGCCTCGCCATCTGCAAGCACATCATCGAGCGGCACAGCGGGCGCATCTGGGTCGAGAGCGAGGTGGGCCAGGGAAGCGCCTTCCACTTCGTCCTGCCCCACGAACTCGCCGCCGCCACGCCGCTCACGGTGGATTTCTCGCGGCTAGAGGCCGGGTAAGCACTACAAATCTGGCTCCCAGATCAACCGGAGGTCAATGACAAAGTCTGGTAGAACGGGGTCAGCAGAAACGGTTGCGGGGTTATCCAACTGTTGTACAGGGAACCCGGCCTGATAAACAAATAGTTTTCGATGCCCCGGATCAAGCAGCCAGCCCAGCATTGCCCCATTTGCAAGATACTCTTCCATCTTTGCCCGAAGCTCCACCAGGCTCTCTGACGGGGAGCGTAGCTCAACCACGAAGTCAGGGCAGAGCGGTACGAACTTGCGCTTTTGCTCTGGTGTCAGACTCGTCAATCGTTCCCGCCTCACCCATGCAGCATCAGGGGCGCGGATGGCTCCGTTCGGCAGGACAAACCCGCCTGAAGAGTCAAAAATCACCCCGCTCCCTTCCCGACTAGCCCAGTAATGTAATTGAGCGATAAGTTCGACGTTCCTGCGGCTACTTTCTCCGCCGGTTGGTACCATAATAATCAAGTCTCCCTTTGCCGTACGTTCAATCCGCCACGTTTTGTTGACCCGGCAGAACTCGTAGAACGCCTCATCTGGCAGGCTCGTAGGCCACTCCAGGCGTAAGGCCAGGGAAACGTCTTGAGACTCACTTATTACCATTGTCTACCTCGCTCTATGAATCCTCATTGCTCCCTCCCCTACTATTGTACTACTTCTCCCTCTCCCAAACTTAAAAAACGCGAAGTTTGTTGAACTAGACGTTCATCAGGAAATCAGCCGCGCATCCAGGTGAGAATGATCCGGCACCCCATCCCGCCGCTGAGGATTCCCACCGTCATCAGGAACATGAGCAGGTTGCGGGCGAGGCGCGGGCGCGCCCCCAGGGCAGGAATGCGGCGCATCAGGAGCGGCACCAGGAAGCGCCCCCGTTGAATGAGGTAGAGGCCAGCGCCCAACAGGATGGCCCCAAGGAGTAGCAGGGTAGGAGAGGGTAGAGTGTCCATCGCTCAAGCATAGTGGGCGGTAGATAGGTCGTCAAACAAGGGACTGCCCCGCCTGCTGCTACATGAACAATTTGTAAATCAGGAAGGTTGAAAGTTCATGAGAGCTTCATTTACTCCCTATACGATTCCTCCAGTTGACAACGATCCCTTTGAGAGATCAATCCAGGAGGAACGCATGGCCCTTTACGTTCGGGAACTTCGCGCACACGAGGAGCAGCAGCTCCGCCGCTGGCTGGATGGAGAAGACAAAGACCTGCGCCACCGCGCGCGTGTGATTCTGCTCTCCAGCCAGGGGTATCGGGTGCCAGAAATCAGCCCTATGGTGAGCGCGCATCCCACGAACCTGCGCAAGTGGATTCACCGTTTCAACCAGCGCGGGCCGAAGGGCCTCATCTCGCCCCGCAGCGGTGGCCCGCCGCCGCGCTTCACCGAGGATCAGAAGAAGCGGCTCATCTCTCTGGCCCAGCAGCGCCCCCGCGACCTGGGGCTCCAGTTCAGCCGCTGGACGCTCCACAAACTGGCGGAGCAGGCGGTCAAGCGCGGCATTGTGGACAGCATCAGCCACGAGTATGTACGCCAGATTTTGAAGAAGGCGGGGATGGACTACCGCCAGAGCCGTCGCCGAAAATAACAGCGCCCCCCCACATCCCCAAAAAACCTCCTCATGCTTCCACGAGGAGGTTTTTTTGCGGGTTGAACGCCAGCGGCTACCCGTTTTCGCGCATCTTCAGAAGTGGGTTTCCTGGTCGAGCAGGCCGCGCTCGCGGGCGAGCCCCTCGGCCCAACGGAAGAAGAGCAGCGCGACCATCCTATAAAGCAGGGTCATTGCCGTGAGGATCCTCGTAGGTGCCATCTTCCACCGTTATAGTTCAGGGGGGGGTATGGACAAGCAGAGCGAAAATCGAGTAAGCTAAGGCCATGAGCGAGATACCGATGTTGGCCCCCGAAATACGTGCGGCGCTTCCTGCGGAGGCGCACGCGTATCTGGCGG
>JACCSL010000762.1 GCA_013812995.1 Ardenticatenales bacterium
CGTCGGCGCGGCGCATGGGGCGCTGCTCTGCGGTGCCGATGGGATAGACCGTGTCCATGTGACCGGAGAGGAGGATGCGACCCTTCCCCTGCCCCGGCCAGCGCGCCAGCAGCATGTCCCCATACTGCTCGTGCCCGCGCCGCTCGACGATGGCTCCCAGCGCCGCCATCCGCGCCTCGACCCAATTCGCGACCGCGTCCACGCCCGCTTTGTAGGCGGTACCGCAGTCGCGGTTGACCAGCGCCGCCAGATCGTCGAGGTATTCTTCCAGGGCCGCCGTTAGCCAGCGCGCGACGAGAGTGTCGGGTGTTTTCATCTCAAGACTCCTTTACAAAACCGCCGAGAGGGGTGGAACGACCTGCTGCTTTCGGGATAGAACACCGGGCAGGTAGACAGAACTATCCTGTAAAGAGACATTGAAGGCGCGCTCCACGATGCGCGTGCGCCCCACAGCCAGCAATTCTGTCCCCTCGCTCAGAATGTCCGTGACCATCAGGAGTTGCAGATCATAGCCCTGACTACTCTGGTGGCGCGCCATTGCTTCGAGAATCTCAGCTTTGCGCTGGAGCACCGTCGCCTTGTCTGCGACCTCCAGTTGGCCAATGGCCACATTGGCCGACCCAAGCATGAAACTCTTGAGATCGGTGCAGGCGATGGCATCGGGCGAGAGGCGGGCCATGTCGAACTTGGCCAGGTACATCTCGCGGCCAAAGGTGAGAGGGTCTGTCCCCAGAATCTCCCCGAGCTGCTTGATGACGCTGACATCCTCCGGCGTGGTGGTTGGGGATTTCAGCAGCATCGTATCGGAGAGAAGGGCGGCGACCATGAGACCCGCCATCTCGCGCGGCGGGGTGACGCCAAGCTCCTGGTAGCGGCGAAACACCAGCGTGGCGGTACAGCCCACGGGCGCAATCATCGCCAGGATAGGCCCCGAGGTCTCCAAACCGCCCAAGCGATGGTGGTCCAGAATCTCCAGGATGTCGGCCCGGTCGATGCCATCGGCGGACTGGCTCCGCTCCGAGTGGTCCACGAGGATAACCTTGTGGCGGCGGCGGGCGGCGATGTCCCCCTTCGTCAGCACGCCGACGAGATGCCCCGCCTCATCGTTGACGAGCGCGATCTCGTGCTTAGAGGCCAGCAGGTCGGGTGTAATCTCGTTGACGATGCTATCGGGGCTGACCGTCAGCACGTCCGTGTGAAGCAGCGTCTGGGCGGGAACGCTCAGGTTGATGAGACGGGCGGTGGCAAAGGTGTCGTGGGGGGTAACCAACAGGGCGGTTCCCTGCGCGCGCGCCACCTGCTGGATGCGCGGCAATGGCTCCTCGCCGCCTGTAATCACGAGGCAGGAGGGCTTGCAGCTTAGTGCGGCCTCCTGCGCGTTCTCGCGATTGCCCAGAATCACCACATCGCCCTCTGTAATATAGTGCTTCATGGTGGGTGGGCTCATGGCTCCAATGAAGGTATTGCCGCTCACACGCGTATCGCTCTGTCCCACGAGAATCGTCGCATTGAGGGTATCAGCAATCTTCCCCAACGCCATTGGAATATCGTTCATGCTCTGAACGTGCAGCTCCTTGAGATAGCCTCGTGCCAGGCTGCGCTCAGTGACAACGCCCAGCGCCTTGCCCACCTCATCGACGATAGGCACCTCATGGATCTCATGCTCCCACATCAGCTGCCCCACCTCATAAACGGTTGCCTCGGCGGAAGCCGTGATGGGATTCTCGGTCATCACATCCTCAGCGCGGATGTAGACGTGGGGCAGCAAAATCGGCGCGGGCACACCAAAGTGGCGAAGGACAAACTCGCTCTCGCGGTTCATCTCGCCCAGTCGCGCCGGAATGTGGCCGGGCGACTGGGTATTTTTTAAATAGGCATAGGCAATAGCCGAGCAGATGGTATCTGTGTCAGGGTTCTTATGACCAAAAATGTAGATAGGGTGATACATAACGCGTGCGACCTAACTTTCTTTACTTTAATCACTGTGGGTGCGAGGTTGCGGCATGAGCGGGGCCAGCCAGGCAACCAGGTCGTCCACAGAGCGGGTCTGTGT
>JACCSL010000786.1 GCA_013812995.1 Ardenticatenales bacterium
CGCCTTATAGGCCAACTCCGACGCATGCTCGAAGGCAGAGGCGATGTCCTGGGCCGTGGCCTGCTCTTTGCCTTCCAGACCGCGTGCGAAGCCCTGGAGGATTTGAGAGAGAATCACCCCAGAGTTCCCGCGTGCCCCCATCAGCGCACCCCGTGCCATACGGCGCGAAATTTCTCCAACCGACTCCTGCTCGGCCTTCTGGTTTCGTAGTTCCTTCACTGCACTCTGCACAGTGAGCATCATGTTCGTTCCCGTGTCGCCATCCGGTACCGGGAAGACGTTCAGGGCATTGATATGAGGTACATGCTGTTCCAACCACCCCGCCGCGCCCTCGTACATACTCAGGAGTGTTTGCCCATCAATGGATTCGATGATGAGCGTCGTTTCAACGGTGTGGGGCGGGGTGGAATTGTGCGTCGTTGACTGATCCGTCACAGGAGCCTCCTTGAAACTATAAGTGCGATAATAGGGCAGATCATTGAATCTGCGATAGGGTGAAGCAGGGGTACAGGTTTTGATCTTCAGGGGGGGTATGGTATAGTAACCCCTGCTTCTGGCAACTCGTGCCGACTAGGGACACGAGTTGATTTATTTATGGTCCTAAGGGGTAAGTCCGAATGGCTAAGTGTGAACGATGTGGTAAAAAGCCAGTCGCTGGCAAGAATGTTAGTCACTCTCAGGTGAGAACCAGACGGATGTTTTCGCCCAACATCCAGAAATTTCTTATTATGGTAAATGGGGAGCGTACGCGGATGAAGCTTTGCACACGCTGTGCCCGCACCCTCGTCAAGACGGCATAAGAATCCTGGTTTCTCCAAAGAGCGCGCCTAGCGCGCTCTTTTTGTTGCCTGCGCTCTCCCCTCCTCTGCCAGCGCCCGCAACCGCCGGATGCCCTCGGCTACATTCTTGCCCGGCCCGTAGACAGCGGAGCCCGCCACCAGCCAGGTAGCTCCCGCCGCGCCCAACAGAGGGGCACTTTCCTCGTTGACGCCCCCATCGACTTCCAGAGCCATCTCAGCCAGCCCCCGCTCCTCCAGAAGTCCGCGCAGTCGGCTGATTTTGGGTAGCATACCTTTGATAAACTGCTGACCGCCGAAGCCCGGATTCACCGTCATGAGGAGAACTAGATCGAGTTCCTCCAGAATATTTTCCAGAGAGACAAGCGGCGTAGCCGGGTTCAAAGCCACCCCTGCCTTCATCCCCGCCCCCTTGATTTGCTGAACGACCCGGTGCAGGTGAGGGCAGGCTTCGACATGAACGGTCAGGATGTCTGCCCCGGCCCGGGCGTAATCCTCGACAAAGGCACCGGGATTCTCGATCATCAGGTGAACGTCGAGGGTGAGGGTGGTGACTTTTCGTAGCGCGGCAACGACGGGTGCGCCGATGGTCAGGTTAGGCACAAAATGTCCATCCATAACGTCAATCTGGATGGCATCGGCCCCGCCCTGCTCAGCCTCGCGAACGGCGGTGCCTAGCTCTGCAAAATCCGCTGCGAGAATGGAAGGGATAATCCGAATCGTCACAAAAAACCTACTCTCCCCATATATTGTGTTTACTGGGCACAAGCAACAATAGATATATCATCCAGAAAAAAGCTGGTATCTAATCTAAAGTCTGTTTGAGCTTCAAAAGAAATTTGGAGAGTTTGCCCTCTATATGCACTTATATCAAGGCTAGAAACATTCCAAGTTCGGCTATTATCTTCATCCGTTAAGATTTTTAGGGTGCGGAGATTTTGACCCGATAGTGTGCGTAGTCTAATATAGAGATAATCATCATTAGAAATGGTGTCTTCAGCTCTCACAAACCAGTAGAAATTGAGATAAGCAGATATAACAGGTTTGCCATGCGGATTGCTTCGAGGAATAGTAACAGTTTGGTAGAGTTTGTCTATAGAACCTGAATTTCCTCCCATCCAAGCACTGTATTTTCCAGAATAGCCGTTACTGCTAAAAAACTTTGTATTACCACTCGTTGACCATTTATATACTCCTGACTCGAAACCACCATTCTGTACCGGATTTGGAGCACAAGGCGCGTAATCTCTGTCACTCACGGGTACAAATCTAACACTACATGATAGATGGAAAGGTAATGGTGTAGCAATATGTGCTGATGGAGGGTTTGTAATTAGGGATCGCTCAGGTAATGTAAGTGCTGTTGGTTCCCACAAAAATGTTCCAATCGGGTATTGAGGTGGATTCGCTGCACATCCCCACACCTTTTCTTGGTACGGCCATTTTGTTCCATCCTGAGTATCGTTACATTTCCAGATTCCGCGTTGTGGGTCAAAATTGGGATTGTTGGGATTATTTGTATTACTGAAACTGTTGTATGCCCAAACAGCATAATACCAGTTTTCGACAATGGCTGGATCGTTATTACCAATGACTTGTGAAGTCTCATTCCATTTGTTTATAAGAAATAATGCTCCCGTTCCAATATTATAAGCAGGTTCTCGTGCTACTCTTGCGGCATCAAACCCTCCGCCCCCACTCATGGAACTGGTTATTTGCATAATACCATATCCACAATCAGGAGCGATTAAGGTAGGACCTGTATCCCCATAATTTGCTACAAATTGTTTCCACCCACTACTTTCCACATAAGCAACAGATCTCAATAAAATACATGGTACATAAGGATCAACTTTGCTCAATCCAGGATAGCCTTTGAAAATCTGTGGTAGTGTGGGGCCATCATTACCTAAACGATTTGTCCCTGCCTTATCAAAAATATTTTGTAATTCGCTTGGAAAAGGCTGTCGGCCATTTGCGGCGGGCTGTGGACATTGAGCTGCGGTACACGAAGCCGGATTGGTAAATTGTATTAAGGTGGGAAGCAGAAGAATGAATAGTAGGGATATAGATTTTGTGAGTAAGTTAGATAAGTGTGAGTAAATTGTCCGTAAGCGTGCAACAGATTGCGCCATTTGTTTTTTGGAGCCCTTTTAGTAAATTGTTGTTTTATTTCTGTCGAGAGTTATTGAATGATGTAGGCTAAATTATATCTCAATCCAATAAGGTTAGCTGGGTGCGGGTAGTAGTAAATATGATACTGTTATTTGCTACTATCAATTGGTATATCTCCCATAGTCCAGCCTATAATGCTTAACTCACCTGGCGCTGAAATAGAGTGAACTTGCTTACCGTCTGCGCTAACCAGCAAAATTTCTCTTCCTGCATCCGTTATTTTAGAAAGTGCTAGCCAAGCACCAGATGGTGCCCAACTTCGGGGGGCAAGACTAGCTTGTTCTGCGAGTTGGATAGATTGACTAGGTCGACCTTCAAGGGTGAGCAGTTCCAAACTCATATGCCCGTCTGGTTGTGGGTTGGTAATAAGAATACTTTGTCCATTGGGATTCCATATAGGATCTATTGCAGGTATTTGAGTACCTTGAACCAAAGCTCTTCCTTTACCAGGGCCAATAGGAACCAAAACCACGGAATTCATGTTTGCTTCTTGCTGTATGATAGAACATAACAGCCATTTTCCATTTGGAGCCAAAGTATAGCAACGAGGTATACCAATTTCTGTTATTGTGTTAATCATTTTTGTTATGTTTTGTGCCGTACTGGTAGTACTCCAAAGCTCAACGTGTCCTGAAGCCCCTTTTTGATAGTAGAGCAATTGACTATCTACTGACCAGTCAAGAATATAAATCCACTCCCGAGCCTCAGTTTGTAAGTCTGAAATAGTTGCTTTTACCAAAGAGGTTTCAGTCCCAGCCTCAACATCCACAATCACAATTGCTCGTTCGTAAGGGAAATCGTTGTTGCTCTGCCGTTCAAAAGCAATCCATTGATCGTCAGACGACCAAACTGGGTAATTCTGATAACGACCGATATGTACTTCACTAGCAAGTTTTTTGGTCCCTGAATCTCTCAAACTCACTATCCATAGGTCCGCAATGTAGGGATTATTGCCATCTGCTCCAGGTGGCATTGCGGTATAGGCAATCATAGTTCCATCATGAGATAGAGTAGCTCGAATTCCAGCCGAGCCATGACGATCAATTGTAGTAAGAATACGACGACTTTCTGGATTAGCAGCACTGGCAGCCCAGATAACAATCTTATCGACTCGCAATTCGGAATAGATGATTTTTGGTCCAGTCGGTAACGGCCCAATTGTTTCAGGCACGGCTGTAGCAGTAGCAGGGGAGAATGTTGCAGTTATTGTTGGCAGTATGACTGGGGTAGTTGCTATAACCTGTTCCTGCGGTGCTGGATATGATTGATTGGTTGGTTGTTCTGTTGGCTTTGATTGTGGTTGGGGTTGCACCCCTAGTTGAGTTGATTCGGTTGGTTTCTTGGCAGGACCAGGATATGGATATTGTGTTTGTGTTTCAGGTGATGATGAATTAAATGCTGTGTCTTTGATGGTCCGTAATTTCTGAAAGCTCAATGTCAAGCCAAGGATCAGGGCTCCTAAGAGCAATATTCCGAGCAAGCTGCGGAAAGTATCCGAGAAATGTCTCATTAGTTAAGCCTCACTCTTAAAAAGATTGTTGCCAATAGGATTTCAATTTCGCAACTCTTCTTGGGATTTGCCAAGTAGTATAGTGCAGGGTAGAACCATTGTCTAGCACTCATTTGAAGAATTGAAGAGAAATTTCATAGGACTTTACCCTGATGAATCCGCTGGCGGACCACCTGATCGACGGCGTCCTTGCTGGGGTAGTCGCTGATGGGGACGATGGAGCGGCCCCGCCCCTCCACGGCGGCATAGAGCTGACCGCAGCCCGCCGCCACGTCGATGCCCCGCCGCATACGCACGGTGGCATTCACCCCGTAGCTGCGGAGGATGCCCACGAACTCGTCGATGCGTTTCGGGTCACTGGCGGGCCAGGGCGAGCCGGGCACCGGGTTGAGCGGAATCAGATTGACATGGGCCAACATCCCTCGAATGAGCCTGCCGAGCGCGTGCGCCTGCTCCGGCGTATCGTTGACCTCGTTGATCATCGCATACTCGAAGGTGATGCGCCGCCCCGTTGTGGCGATGTATTGTCGCACCGCATCCATCAGCTCGGCGATGGGGTACTGGCGGTTAATGGGGACCAGCTCTGAGCGAATCTCATCAATGGGGGAGTGCAGGGAGACGGCCAGGTTGACCTGGATATTTTCCTCGGCCAGGCGACGAATGGCGGGGACCAGACCAACGGTGCTCAACGTCATGCGGCGCGCCCCGATATTCAGCCCCTCGTGATCGTTCAGGATGGTGACGGCCTTGATCGTATCATTATAGTTCGCGAGTGGTTCGCCCATGCCCATGAAGACAATGTTGGTCAGGGCATGATCGCCTTCCGGCGGGCCGTCGCGCCGCAACTCGCGCTCTACGTGGACAATCTGGCTGACGATCTCGCCCGCTTCCAGATTGCGGATAAGGCCCATTCGCCCCGTGGCACAGAAGGCGCAGGCGTAGGCACAGCCCACCTGCACCGAGATGCAGGCCGTGTTGCGCACATCGTACTCCATGAGCACCGCCTCGATTTTCTCGTGGTCGGGCAAATCCAGGAGCCATTTCTGCGTGTGACCATCCGTGGAGTGAATCTCGGCAACTTCGGTGAGCGTGCCGAGCGTCGCGTGCTCAGCCAGCTTCTCGCGCAGGGCCTTCGGCAGATTGCCCATCTCCTCGAAGGAGGTGACGAGCGGGCGGTAGAGCCAGTGCCAGATTTGCTTCGTGCGGAAGCGGGGTTCCCCCAGAGAGAGGACAAACGATTCCATCTCGTCGCGTGTTAAGTTATAGAGGTTTGTCTTCGTCGCCATCGTGTTCTCTCTAAATTCCAGGTCACCGAGCAAGTGTACCATGCGAGAGAAGCACTTCGCAACAACTGACGGTCCTCAAGATACCTCGTCAACACACTCAGGTTGGTAGGATTATCGTCCACCACCAAGATGGTTTGGGTCATAGTTCCACCTCTCTGTATTCCTCAGGGAGCGCGATAAGTGTTTGCCCCGCAAGCCCATCAGCCAAAGCTACAACCTTCCACGGAGTATTTCCAGAGCCTCGCGCACCCTCTGGTATTCGACCTCGATTTGTGCTACCCACCGGTCAGCGTCTGCCATCATGCCATCCCTACCCATCGCCTCCACTTCCTTACACATTTTGGCAAGCGTCGTGGCTCCAAACATGGCGCTATTCGACTTGAGCGTGTGGGCTGCTCGTTGCAGTAGTGTGGCATCCTCGTGGAGCACGGCCTCACGTAGGTTCACCATCAGGTCCGGCGTATTGGCAAAGAAGAGATCAAGGAGCTGAACCATGTGACCCGGCTCATCCTGATAGAGCGTGTCCAGCATGGTGTTCAGCACGCTGATATCAATGGGATCCTCCGAAGGCGTCCCCTCAGCGCGCTGGGAAGGGGACTCGCTGCTGGTGGGCAATAGGGAGACGCTCCGCCGGAGCGCCGCGATCAATTCCGTCGGGACGACAGGCTTGCTCACATAATCATCCATCCCGGCCTCCAGACAGTGCTCCCGGTCTCCCTGCATGGCATTGGCGGTCATGGCAATGATCCGGGGCTGCTGCTTGCCCGGTGAGGTTCGGCGAATGAAGCGCGTCGTCTCCAGACCATCCATCTCGGGCATCTGTACATCCATCAAGACCACATCGTAGGGCTGGCGGAGGAGGGCCTCGATGACCTCCAGGCCATTGGTGACCGCATCAGCACGGTAGCCGATCTGTTGTAGAAGGTGAAGAGCCAGCATCTGGTTGATCGCATTGTCCTCCGCCAGCAGGATACGCAGAGGGAAATCTTCGGCCAATCGTATATCCCCGCCAAGGTTGAATCCATCGACGGTCAGAGCACTGTCAGCGGCGGGAAGCAGCGCGGGGAGCGCGGCGGTCACGTTGATTTTTGCATGGAACGTGGCTCCCTCGCCCTTGATGCCGGTGCTTTCCGCCCACATTGTTCCACCCATCAGCTCGCTCAGCCGCTTGCTGATGACCAACCCCAGCCCCGTGCCCCCGTAGCGGCGTGCCGTCGCGACATCCACCTGGCTGAACGAGTGGAAGAGCCGGGCCATGCGCTCCGGCGGAATCCCAATCCCCGTGTCCCGAACGGCCAGGTGCAACTCGTGTCTCTCCTCCGCGAGAGGCTGACTGGTCACGGAGAGGAATACCTCGCCCCGCTTGGTGAATTTCAGCGCATTGCCCAGTAGGTTGATCAGAATCTGGCGCAGCCTTGTCACATCTCCCACGATGATGCCCGGTACGCCTGGCTCGGCTACCTGATAGCCGAGTGTCAATCCTTTCTGGGTGGCGTTGTTCGCCAGCAGCTCAAGGCAGGATTCAATGCACTCGCGCAGGTCGAACGCGTGATATTCCAGTTCCAGCCGCCCGGCCTCGATTTTAGAGAAGTCGAGGATGTCATTGATGATGGTCAGCAAGGCATCGCTGCTGCTGCGAATGATCTCTGCGTATTCTCGTTGCTCGGGGGTCAGCGGGGTGCCAAGGAGAAGGCCACTCATGCCCATGACGGCATTCATCGGCGTGCGAATCTCGTGGCTCATCATCGCCAGGAACTCGCTCTTGGCCTGCGTGGCTCCCTCTGCCGCCGCCCTGGCCTGCCGCGCCTCCTCATAAAGATGCGCGTTCTCGATGGCGATGGCCGCCTGGCTGGCAAATGCCACCGCGATCTCCACGTCCCGTGCCGTGTAGAAGGCAGGCTCGCCTTTGTTCAAATTGAGCAGCCCGATGACCTGCCCCTGGGCAATCAGCGGCACCCCCAACCAGCAGCGGGCGTGCGTTGTTTCAGGCCGTCTCTCCCAGTTCGGCTCGGCCTCCGTATCCGCGATAATCACGGCGACCTGCTCCTGCAACACTTTTTGGATATGAGGAAGCGCCTCCATCTGTAGCGGGCTCTGAGACTGCTGGTAGTCCAGGCTCCAGCGAGCCACGACCTCCAGGCTGGACCCCACCAGAAGCATGACAGAGGTGGAGTCATATTCCACCACGCGCGCCAACTGATCGAGAATGAGCTGAAGAACCTGCTCGCGGTCCAGGCTACTGTTCAGGGCGTGGCTCGCCTCGCGCAGCGTTTCGGCCAGGGTGCGGCGCTGCTGTTCAGCCTCGTAGAGATGGGCATTGTGCAGCGCGATAGCGATCTGGTCCGCCAGCAGATGCAATATCCGCTGCTCGTCCGGCTCGAAAGCCGCAAGGTTCTGGCTACCGATATCAAGCACGCCGATAACCCGCTTGCCCATACACAGGGGCAGGATCAACTCGGAGCGGATCTCGGCTAACTCTTCCATCGCCAGATATTTTGGCTCTGTCTGCACATTGTCCACGGAGCGCCGCTCTCCGCTTCGGCACACCTCTGCGATGAGGCTAATCGGGGCATCCAGCGGAATGCACAATCCCTCGATGGACTGCTCGAGCATGGCGCGGCCCGCCCCCGCCCGCATCACCACGAAGTTTTCCTCGGGTACCAGGAGCCAGACGCTCACGAAGTAGTACCCGAAGCGCGCCGCGATGAGTTCCACCACCTGTTTCAAGAGCTCGTCGGGGTCCAGGATGGAGGTAACCTGCTGGCCGACTTGGCTGCTCGTTTGGAGGTGCAGGGACTGGCGGGAGAGGGCCTCATTCGCCGCCTGTGTCTGTTGGAAGAGGCGCGCGTTCTCCAGCGCTACCGCCACCTGGTCTGTCATACGCTGCAATAGAGCGATGTCGCTATCGCTGAAGGCGTTTTCTTCAATACTATGAAGATCAAGCACCCCCAGAATCCGGTCTCCCACTTGCAGTGGTAACGCAAGCTCCGACTTCGTGGGAGGAAGTTTGACGCTAGGGTAGTAACCAGCAGGATGCTCTTGTGGGTGCGCAAATTCGGCGCGTGGCTTCTGGTTGACATAAACCCGACTGATAAGTGAACTTCCATCTGGTGCGAACTTATGACCCCTCTCTTTCATCTGGTGTCCGACTTCTCCGGTTCCCTGCTGCATTACCAGATATTGTGCGGCCTCATCCACGAGGTAAAGTGCCACAAAGTAGAAACCGAAGCGCTCGCGGATCAACTCGACGACCTGCGCCATGAGTTGCTCCGGGTCGAGCAGAGAGGCAGCTACGCGGCCAATCTCAGCGCCAATCGTCAGGTGCGTGGCGCGCCGCTCTAACTCCCGCGTGCGGTCGGCCACCTGCTCCTCCAGGATGCGGGCCTGCGCTTCCAGGGCGAGCCGCAATTGCTCGTTGCTCGCCAGGGCGAGCCGCGTCTCATCCCGCTGCTCCCTTACCCAGACAATCCCCCCAGCCAATATCCCAACGCAGGTGACGCTGAGGAGAAGAATGATCTCCACGCGAATCTGAATCAAGTCAACAAAACGAAGCACGCTCATCGCCACGAGGGTGATGAGCAGAAAATAGTTGACCAGCCGAAAGAGTCGGCTTGTTTTCCAGAGTCTCATTTTTACCAGCCTAGATTGAAAAATCCTGTATCAATCTTAATCCAGAGCCTTTCCTGATAGCAATGCCCCTTCGGAGGCACGCTTTCTGCTGCAAGGAGTCTTGTTCATCTGGCAGGTTTCTCCCGATTACCCCACTGCGACTGGAGCACCTTATGATCACTGAATATGCCGAGCGTTGGATCAAGCAGATTCCTGGCCTGCATGAGGCGGGCATGGCGCTGTCCCTGGCGATGCACCGGGCCGTTCTCAATGGCGGCGACAGCGTGCGCTCCGGCACAGATTTCCTGCACGGTACTTGGCTGGGCCATCCGTTGCATCCTGTGCTGACGGATATTCCCATCGGCTCCTGGTCCCTGGCCATGTTGTTCGATGGCATTGCCGCGAACACGGACTCTGAGCACGCTGAGTGGACAGCCGATGCCCTGACGACGGTCGGTGTGCTCGCAGCAGTGCCCACCGCCCTGACGGGCGCGGCGGACTACTCGACCATCCCGGAACATGCCACGGCTTCTGGCACCCTCCACGCGCTCCTCAACAGCAGCGCTCTCGTGCTCTATCTGCTCTCCATTCGGGAGCGGAAGAGTGGGAGCCGGGAGCTGGCAGTTCTCTTCTCCTCCATCGCTTTTGGCATTATGACTTTCTCGGCCTGGGTGGGTGGTACACTCGTCTACAAGGAACGGGTCGGGGTGCGGCATGGCCAGGAGCCCTCAGAGCCCGAAACGTGGACGACCGTAATGGATGCCTCTGAGCTGCGGGAGCAGGGCCCCACGCGGGTCGAGGTAGAGGGAACGCCTGTGTTACTCTATCGTTATGAGGGAACCGTCTATGCGATGGCGGCGGTGTGCCGCCACGCAGGCGGACCGCTGGAAAAGGGTACCTTTGAGGGGCACTGCGTCCAATGCCCCTGGCACGACTCCGTGTTCGACCTGCGCGATGGCACTGTCGTGCATGGTCCCTCTACCTATCCCCAGCCCAGCTATGCCACCCGCATTCACGAGGGGAACATCGAGGTGCGGCTGGAACAGCCGGCCCCCTTTGAAGACAACTAAAGAGAGGGTGCTTACTGAGCACCCTCTCCATAGACGTTAGCTCCAGGGAACCCCCGGCTTCGCCTAAAGCGCCTACTGTTGGCGAGCCGGGGGAGGAATGGAGC
>JACCSL010000830.1 GCA_013812995.1 Ardenticatenales bacterium
ACCTATATCAACATGACCCGATGCGGCTATATGAGGTGGCTCATGCCACGGGTATTGCCACCCATCGCCACCCCACGGCCGATGCCTCAGCGATTGGCGCGGCGTACCTGGTCAAATTGGCGCTGGACGGATATTCACCTCTTGATATGATCGAGCCCACAATTCGTTTCCTGAAAGAGCTCTCGGTGGAATTCGATAGCAAGCTGCGCCAGGTCCGCGAGGTCGTCCATTGGGAAGACGAAGAGGCGGCGCTGGCGGCCCTGGGTGAGGGAGGGATGGCAGAAGAGGCTGTGGCACTTGCTCTCTACTGCTGCGCCCGCTACCCCAAGGATTGGGTTGCCACGGTCCGGCGCGGGGCCAACTCCTCCGGGGACAGCGATTCCGTGGCCTCCATCGCTGGCGGTATCCAGGCGGCGCGGCTGGGTGTGGCATCGCTCCCGCAATCCTGGATCGAGCGGGTGGAACGACGGGATGAAATAATGCAATTGGCCGACGACCTGGCCCAAGCAAAGGCACGCCTGCTCTATTGACCCCCACACTTCTCTTTCTTGGGACCTCCGATTCCAAAGGGGTTCCTCGCCTTGGCTGCGAGTGTGCCCTCTGCCAGAGCGTTCGTCCTAGCGCACGCGATTTCCGCACCCGCGCGTCCCTTCTCCTCCAGGCCACAGAAGGAACGATCCTCATTGACACGCCCCCCGAGGTGCGCCTGCGCCTTGCCGCTGAGCACCGCCCCGCCCCTGACGCCCTCTTCATGACGCACCCCCACGACGACCACATTCTCGGCTTCTCCGATGTCGTGCGTAGCGCGCGAACGATGCAGCGCCCGCTGCCTATCTTTGCCCCTGCCGAGGTTTTCACGGGACTGCGCGACCGCTTTGGCTATCTCTGGGAGAGCCCAACGTGGTCGCAGGAAGCCGAGTTAACGGTCCTGGAAGGGGCTATAGAGGTGGCGGGCTGGCGATTGGAGGCGATTCGAGTGCATCATGGGCGCAACGGGTGGGCGTATGGCTACCTGATGGAGCGATCAGGCTGGCGGGCGGGCTACTTCTCGGATGCGCTTCATGTCAGTGATGAAGTCCTGGGGCGCTGGCAAGGGCTCGATCTGCTGATCCTGGGGGCTAACTTTTGGAAGGAAGAGGCACCCCTGGAAACCCGCAGCGTCTACGATGTTCAGGAGGCCATTACGGTGGCCCAGGGGGCAAGCGTGCGCCAGTTGATTTTGACGCACCTATCCCACAAAATAGAGTATGCTACAATCAGCCCACTTCTCCCCTCCTGGGCCTCTTTGGCCTGGGATGGGCGGCTGATTCAGATTTCCCCCATTGAAAGGACCAACCCCGATGAAGCAGATGGCACGAACTCTACTTCTTCTCCTGACGCTCTTTACCCTTAGTGGCTGCTACTTCACCGATGTGGAATCCAGCCAGATAGGAATCGAGACGAACCGTGGCGAGGTGTCGGATATCAAGCAAGCCGGTGGACACCAGAACCTGAACCCCTTCTCTGAGCTAAGCAAGATTGACGTCAGCGCCAAGACCCTGGAGTGGAGTGACCCGGACCTGGTAACGGCGGACAAACAGCCCATCGGTGTGACGATTGCGGTTACCTATGCCCGCAAGCGCGACCGCGATAGTATTCTTCTTATGTGGAATCAATATCGCGGGGAAGCCATCAGCGATGATCTGCTTATGCAACAGGTAAACAACCGTATCCCCTCAGTCGCGAAGACGGTAACGGCTCGCTACACGCTGGATGAGCTGCTGGGCACGGCGCAAGGAGAAGAGGCATCGGGGCGCTCGGTCATTCAGCAGGATCTCTCAGAGCGCTTCGGCCCGGAACTCGAAGAGTTTGGCGTGCAACTTCTGGACATTCGCGTGTCGAACTTCGCGCCGGAGCAATCCTACCTGGACCTGCTGCGCGAAAAAGCGAACGTGGGCCTGGAGCGCGAGATCGCCACGCAGCGTACCCTCCAGCTCCAGGAGCAGCTGAAGCAGGAAGAGGCGCAGACAGAGATCGAGCTGGAGCGCGCCCGCCGCCAGAACGAGGTAAACCAGGAGCTCTCGCGCGTCTACGATACCAGTGACCGCTACTTTGAACTGGAGCGGCTACGTTTGCTCCAGGGTGTTGTCGGGGACAATGATAAGATCTACTTCGTACCGCCCGGCACCGACCTGACCCTCATTCTGGGCGGGCAGAACGGGCAGATCATCGATACAGGTGACACGGGCGGCACGGAACCAACGCCATAACAGAGGCTTGCCCGCGCTTTGCTGACCTTGAAGCGCCTGGCACCTAATGGTGCCGGGCGTTTTTAGCACTCAGACATAACGAGTGCCAGGGTTTTGACTTGTCGCACCTCGTCACTATAATGTTGATTGTCGATATTACGTGCAACAAAGCATTTTTCTCCATCGTACCCATAGCCGACTCAATAGTTTCAATTCATGGGGTTTCTAGAGTCGAAGTCCGACATGCTGGTTTGCATATTGCTCCACTAGAACCGGCCATAGGCAGAGACCTTAGACCTCTTCAGGGAAAGCAGGTATCCATGCGTTTCGATCGTTTTACCCAGCGCGCTCAAGAAGCCATTGCCCGCTCGCAGGAGATCTTGATTCGCTACCAGCATTCTCAAATGGACCTGGAACATGTACTTCTGTCGCTCCTGGAGCAGCCAGAAGGCGCAGTCAAGGACATTTTCGAGCTGCTCGGGGCTGACATTGAGATGATGAAGCGGCGGGTGGATGACATCCTGCGCGCTCAACCGAAGGTTCGTGGGGCAGTGCCCACGGGTATGCCCACCCAGGTGTTTGTCACACCGGCGGTCCAGCACCTTGCTACCCTCGTGGGGCAGGAGGCGGATCGGCTGAATGACGAGTTCATCTCAACCGAGCACATCCTGCTCGGGATTGTTGGAATGGTAGAGCAGACTCGCTCCCCTCTCTCCCGCCTCTTTTCCGAGATGGGTATCACCCGACAAGAGGTGCAGGGAGCCATCGAGGAGATTCGCGGCGGGGCGCATGTCAAAGACGCCTACGCCGAAGAAAACTACAAGTCGCTGGAGAAGTATGGTCGCGACCTGACGCGGCTGGCCCGCGAGGGTCGGCTGGACCCCGTCATCGGGCGCGAGAAAGAGATTCTGCGCATGATGCGGGTGCTGGCGCGCCGCACCAAGAACAACCCCGTGCTCATCGGTGAGTCGGGCGTGGGGAAGACGGCGATTGTCGAGGGGTTGGCTAACAAGATTATTGCGGGCGACATCCCCGAGCATCTCATGAACAAGCGCATCATCGAACTGGACCTGGGCGCAATGGTCGCGGGCAGCCGCTTCCGGGGTGAGTTCGAGGAGCGGCTGAAGGCGGTGATGGACGAGATTCAGAGCGCCCAGGGGCAGG
>JACCSL010000891.1 GCA_013812995.1 Ardenticatenales bacterium
GACCTACATCAACCAAGTCCCGCAGGCCAACGCCCTCGACCTCAACCTGGGCGATATTCAACCCGGCGAATCCAAAGTCGTCACCTGGCAACTCACCGCCAGCGCCCCGGGCAGATTCATCGAACTCACCGCTGATTACAAGCAGCTCAACTACCAGCAGTGGGACCTCACCCCCCTCATCAGCGAGATCAACACTGAATTCGTCCACCCCACTGACCCCATCTTCCAGAACTGTGAGCGCTTCGACGAGCCCGAGCAGAACCCTCAGCCCACGGTGGAGGTCACGGTCACAGATTCGATGAACAATCCAATTGATGCCTTGGAACTCAAGGATGGCTGGCCTAGCCCTAATCCCTTGACCGCCACGGTGACGCTCACCTGTCCCGAGGGAGACCAAGATTGTCAGGGGCAGTTCAACTTCCGTATTCACGGTGAGGCCCCTAATGACGACAAGGCAAGATTCTATGTCTACGGCAAACCAGTGGGTAAAGATATACAAGACCCTTTGAATTGTAGGGGAGTTCCTGAGGTATCAACCTCATCAGACTACTCCCACTACTTGTACGATACCTACTGTATTAATCAAACCCCTCTGGAGCGCATGCAGGTGGCGGCTGGGGAATCTATTACTCTCGCCTGGCCCCTGTGGATCCAGCCATCTGAAGCATATAGCCTCCAGTTCTCTGCCACCTGGGATACGACTATATGGGGCACCGTCGCCGACAAGCATCTCCTTGGTATTCCCCAGGCCCGGATTACGCCGATTGTTTTCCTACCAGGACTTGGGGCCACAATACCTCCTGTATATGAAGTAGGCTTTTGGAACAACCTCACACAACCCTTCATCAATAATACAGCCCAGTATTCCGTTCTCTTCGACACTTTGGAAAAGATGGGGTATGAGAAAGATCGTACTCTCTTCTTCTTCCAGTATAACTGGCTAAAAAGTGCTGTTCTCGGCGCAGACAAATTGTGGGAGCTACTCTTAAACCCTCAGTCAGAGTCTGTCGGTCAAGTTGCTCAAGTTCCTTGGGTGAATGGTTACGGAAACCCCGAAGCCGTGAAATTTGACTTTGTTGCCCATAGTACTGGAAATCTGTTGGCCCGTGCCTACATGCAGCTACCCTATGGCCTGAAACCTGGAGAAATCCGGCGCACCAATGTTCGGCGCTACATAGGTGTCGCAGGGCCGCAGATTGGTCTCGTGAATGGTTACACTGGTCTGGAGGGGCAAGAAGTGAATATTGGATTTCCGTTGGGGTGGCCAAATGGGGGATTAGTTCAAAGTTTTGCGCATGATCTGGCACGCGAAGCGGGGTATTGTTTACCAATTGATAGTGGTGAGAGATGTTCTATTGATGCGGCTGATGCTTACGCTTTCACCCATAACCCAATCAGTGGCACGACCATCATTGCTGAATTCTTACCGACCGCCACTTTCGGCAATTACTTGTTAAGATATGAAAGTTCCCAGGATCCCTTCCCTTATGGTAGGTCCGCCAATCCGCTGCTAGAAGAGCACCAAATCGTTGATGGAGTTCAGGTAATGGATCCCTACACAAATAATCCCCATGTTGAGAAATACTTGGAACAAAAGTTCCGATGGGATGAGAAATTCAAAGAAAAACACTCCTCCCTCCTTGACTATGAAACGCCCTATTATGGACTCAATAGCGCTACTGAGTTAGCCCAATGGAAAGCTAATATAGGAGGACTAGCAAATAATGTCTGCTTTATCTATAACGATGAGCATGAAGAGACGAAGTTGGGGTTATATGTTACTGATCCCACACAGCGCAGCTTCCTGGGTTGGACATGGACAAGCATTACCCCGCCCTATTGGCGAAATGGGAAATTTAAGAGCTTCATCCATGAAATGAGTGCAATAAGTAGTAATGAGGAGTTAGTAGACTTCAAGGGAGATGAGTTGATTGCCACCATCAGTGCCAACCCTACGTTGACTTCTAATTTCCTCCCTTGGCCGGGAGGTGATACCCCTGTACACATTCATATTGAGGACACAATACATGGAAGGATTGTCGGGAAGCCAGAATCAATACAATCTATCACTCACTTCTTAATGGGATATAAAACACCTTTGCTGATAGGGTTCGATGTGAAAGAGTTTCGCTTCGAATGTGGCAATGATCCGTATCAGCCTGGGCAAACCAGTTCATCATTTTCAAGCAACGCCACTTTGATACCCAATAGAGAGCAGTCCAATACCTCAGTCCAGAATTTTCAAGTCACCCACCCATCCCGTTCCTTACTCATCACAGGGCGTGGTCCGGTCGAACTCTTGCTAGTTGACCCCAATGGGCAGCGCATCGGGTACGATGTAGCTACTGGAGAAGATTTAGCAGAACGCCCAGACAGTCTTTATTACCGCGATACCTTGGAAGCAACCAAGTACTTAGCTATTGAAGATGCGCCCTTGGGAGATTATCAGTTAATCGCAATAGGCGTGGAAGATGGAGCCTTCACCTGGCGTGGTACTCTTGCAGACGACAGCGCCATTGTTTCTCTCTTCGATGTGGAGCGCACCATTCGTGCGGGGGAGGTCTTGACGCTCACGACCAACATTCCCACCACGGCAAATCAGATTCCCGTGCCCCCCGCTGTCAATATAGAAGCCAATCAAGAAACAACCGTGGGGGAAGCGATAACCCTTCATGGTATGGTCGTTGATCACAACCCCCATGACACCCACAGCATGCTGTGGAACTTTGGAGATGGTCACACAACCACAACTACCCTGACACCTACCCATACTTTTAATGAGGCAGGCCATTTTACAGTGACCTTGACGGTTACGGACTCACAAGGATATAGTGCAAACGATTATGTTGTTGTCGCAGTCAAAGCGGCAATCACAACCCCTAGCCCCACGCCTACCGTAACGAATACTCCTTTACCTCCAGAAACCCCTACGGCAACACCAACGACCGCTACCCAGACACCTTTCCCGACTGCCACAAAGACCTCCACAGCCTTGCCCAGCGCAACGAACACGCCCTTACCCACAACCACCAATCCGCTACCAACCGTCACTATGACAAATACACCGGCGGCTAGGCCCACCGAAACGCCACCCCCAACCCTTACAGCAACTACGACTAGCACACCACCCCCCTCTACCTGCCAGTTATACCCGATGGCGCTCCATGTCGGCCTTACTGATGGAGCCAGAGTAGGTGATTTGTTGGAGAATATTCCAAACGGAATAGGAACCAGCACTTTTGGCTGGCTCAGTTGGGATGGAGATCAAGGCATTAA
>JACCSL010000893.1 GCA_013812995.1 Ardenticatenales bacterium
CCCTCTCCCGAAATCGGGAGAGGGGCGGCCGAAGGCCGGGGAGAGGGCCGCCACGCAGAGCCATGACTCCACCACAACTTCCAGCAGAACCAGAAACGTAAAACGCAAACGACCTCGCTGCCCCACCCAGCGGACGACCAGAGCGCCTTACGTTTTACATTTTATCAATCCTTCGTAACGTCCTTATCCATCACCTCATCCCTGACAGACCACGAGGCTAGCGCATCGCCACCAGGGTTTGCCCGCGCTCCACCGCATCGCCCTCTGCCACGAACAGCGAGGCAATGATCCCATCGTGGGGCGCGGCAACCCGCAGTTCCATCTTCATGGCCTCCATGATGACGAGGGGCTGGCCGCGCGTGACCTCATCGCCCGCCGCGACGAGTACGGCCACGATCTGGCCCGGCATGGTCGCGGTGAGGGTATCTTTGCCCGCGCCCACCGCGTGGCGCTTGCGGCGGTGGCGGAGCCGCGTGGCGTGATGGACCCCGTTCCCGAGCGCCACCCATTCCTCCGTGCCCTCGGCGGCATGGCGCGCCGCGTGATAGTTTCCATCGACCCAGAGTGCCAGCGTCGTAGGCTCTAGCTCGCGCGCCTGCACCTGGTAGCAGCGCTCTCCGATGCGCACCTCGAAGCCCTCTCCGCGCTCAACCACACGAACAACATAGCTCTCTTCTCCAACACGATAGCGATATTCCATCTCACTCACCTCCCATGCGAAAGCCGTCGCTGATGCGCCACGGGTTGTAGGGGTCGCTGCTCGCCAGCCGCGTCAGTTGCGCGGCGCGGTGCTCCTCCAGCATGGCCCGTAGCGCCAGGGCAATCAGCGCCTCGTCGGGGATTGTCGCCTCCCTAATGCCCCAATCCCCCATGTGCTGAGCAATGAAATGTGTGGTGGCTTCGCCCGCGCGGAACACAGGATGGGCGATAAGAGCCTGGAGGTAGGAAAGATTGGTTGTGAGGCCCAGCAGCGTGTAGTTGGCGAGTGCCCACTCCATGCGGCGCAGGGCCTCATCGCGCGTCTCGCCATGCACGATGACCTTGGAGATCATCGGGTCGTAGTGAATCGTCACCTCGTCGCCCGTCTTGACGCCCGCATCCACGCGCGCCGCCGCAGGCTCTTCCGCCAGCAGCACCCGGCCCGTAACAGGGAGGAAGTTGTTCGCCGGATCCTCCGCGTAGACGCGGCACTCGATGGCGTGACCATTCTGTGTGAGTTCCTGTTGCGCCCAGGGCAGCGCCTCCCCCGCCGCCACGCGGAGCTGCCACTCCACGAGGTCCAGCCCGGTGACCAATTCCGTCACCGGGTGCTCGACCTGGAGGCGCGTGTTCATCTCCAGAAAGTAGAAGTTCCCGATGGCATCAACGATGAACTCGATGGTGCCCGCGTTCTCGTAGTTGACGGCGCGCGCCGCTGCCACAGCCGCCTCGCCCATGCGCTGACGCAGCGCAGGGGTCATCGCAGGCGAGGGGCTCTCCTCGATGATCTTCTGGTGGCGGCGCTGGATGGAGCAGTCGCGCTCGAAGAGGTGCAGGGTATTGCCGTGGCTGTCGGCGAGAATCTGGAACTCGATGTGGCGCGGCTCGGTGACGTAGCGCTCCAGAAAGACCGTGTCATCCCCGAAGGCGTTCTGCGCCTCGCGCCGCGCGGAAGCCAGTGCATCGCTGAGGTCGGCGAGCTTTTCGACCACGCGCATTCCCTTGCCGCCGCCCCCGGCTGCCGCCTTGACCAGCAGCGGCGTCCCGATGCTCTCGGCGGCGCGCAGAAACGCTTCCTCGTCCCCGCCGCCCTGATAACCGGGCACCACGGGAACGCCCGCCTGCTCCATCAGGGCGCGGGCCGCTGTCTTGGAGCCCATCTGCGCCATCGCCTCTGCGCTGGGGCCAATGAACACCAGGCCCGCCTCCCGCACCGCGCGCGCGAAGTCGCCATTCTCCGAAAGAAAGCCGAAGCCGGGGTGAATGGCCTCCGCCCCGGTGGCTCGTGCCGCCTCGATGAGGCGCTCCCCGCGCAGGTAGCTCTGCGCGGGCGCAGCCGGGCCGATGAGCACCGCCTCGTCCGCCTCGCGGGTGTGCAGGGCCGTCGCGTCCGCCTCCGAGTAGACCGCGACGGTGGCAATGCCCATGCGCCGACAGGTTCGTATGATGCGCGCCGCGATCTCGCCACGATTGGCAATCAGAATCTTTCTAAACAATGCCGCTCTCCTGAATCACATCGTTGTGGGGATGCGGCATTGTGCCACAGGCGCGAGGAACTCAGAAGAATGGAGCCACGTCTGTTTGGAGATGGGCAACCAGCCGCTCGTTGAAGGGCTCTCCGGTTTTCTGCACGTAGTGGCCTGCGCCGGGGAGGGTGACCAGCTCAGCCCCCATTCGCTCGGCGAGGGTTTCGCTCACGATTTGTAGAGCCGGAAACCAGTTCCCGGCAAATAGTAGCTTGGGCATGGGGAGCGCCGCCACCTGCTCCCAGGGGATAGAAACAGACCAGGCGCGCGGTTCCAGCAGGGTCGCCCGCACCGCATGGCGACCCTCCTCGTCCAGCGTGAGCGTATCGGGGGGATTGAAACCATGTGCGCGGCCAAAACCGATGTAAAACTGCTCCTCTGTCAGGGAGCCCGCCTCACCCGCGTCATATAA
>JACCSL010000896.1 GCA_013812995.1 Ardenticatenales bacterium
TGATCCAGCCCCTTCGCACGTCCCACGAGCGGGCGACCCGGACGGTAGATCTGTCGCATGACCTGCTGGGCGAGGCGATCCAGCCATCCCTCGTAGCGCCCGACCAGGCCCTCGGTCGGGGCAAAGCGATCATCGAACTGCACCTGGACCAGGTCCGCCTCGTCTACCAGGATGCCATCCGCATGGCGCATCGCCAGCTCCACATAGCGCATCTCCTCCTCAATCAGCGGCGCTTGTGGGCGAGCTGCCAGCAGACTCGCAGGCGTGGCGAGCCAGATCGAGGTACTGGCTAACTCCCGCGTGGGCAGGTGCACCGGGCAAACCGGCAGGAAGGGGCAATCGCAGGCCCCTTCCTGCCCTTTGACTATCGGATAGAGCCGGGTGCAGGGTTCCTCCGCGGGCGGAATCGGATCCACATCCTGGCGCAGACCGTCCAGGGGACAGATCGTCGAGAGCATCCGGTAGCCGGGATGTGGCTTGTCGGAAAGCGTGCTCCCGGCATCTGCCACATGGAGACGGTTGAGGTGAACCAGCCGCGTCGAGCGGCCTACCAGGGGGACTGCCACGATCCTGGGGTCTGCCCGGCGTAGGGATTCAAACACCTCCTCTAGCTGGAGGAGGCTGGCAACGTCGCTCTGCACGATGACCACGCGCTGTTCTTGCCGGGCGAGGTAGACCGCGAGCACCGTATAGAGCGTGGACTTGCCACTCCCCACCATGCCCAGCAGGTGCAGCAGGCCGTCCACCGTCAGCGTGTCATCGTTGGTAAGCCCGTGTGCCGTGATGAGCGCCAGGCGGATACTGCGCATTCGATTGCCCCACTGCTGGGGCTCGGAGGCAGCGGCGGTCTCGGCATCCATCCAGTCAGCGGTGTCATACAGCTCCTGGAGTCGAATCTTCAGGGGCTGGCGTTTGACCCTGTCCTGCACGGCCAGGCGTGGCAGCGGCAGGGCGGCAAAGGGCTGGACGTTACCAGGTAGCTCCACTTCCTGCGCCTCGCGCTGGATGAAAAAGCGATAGAGGTGCGACAAAATAGGATAAGGGGTTGAATGGGGATGGAAAATGCAGGAAATTTAAGGTATGGTCGAGGTGATGGAAACCTTGGATAGTGGTACGACGGGTACCGGATTCACCAAGATTGGCTGGCCCGCGTTTCATGCAACCAGGAGGGGAGGGGTCTCGACTCCCCCAGGAGATAAAGCGACAGAGGAAAACCATGATGGTCAATGAAGAAGAAATACACCGAGAACTCAGTCTGGCCCAACAACTCTTGGCAGCCGCCCCTAAACCAGGTTGGACCGCTTTGGAGGAGGTGGCACGCTATCTCCATTGGTTGAGAGACGCCACTGCACCAGACTACTTCCGACAGGCAGCCGCGTGTTACCCCTTCCGCGACCGAGGCCAAGATCGGTTGCGCCTTGGAAACCTTTATCGCTTGGCCGGAGATGGGGCTAAAGCCAGCGAGTACTTTGCACAAGCGACCCACCTACTTCAGCCCGCCATTGCAAAACAAGATCCCATTACCCTCCAGTTTCTGGTGGAGAGCTTGTTCTTGCAGGACCGTTATGAGGAGGGCGAACAGGCGGCCCAAGTATTACGGGCTCTCCGCGCGAAGGGAGGGGATCGGACGCCATCGCGTTCCCTGACTGTGACCCAGCTTGCCAGAGCGCGTCGCCTGAAGGATAGCGGCCTGGCAAAGGAGGCTGCGGAGCAATTCGCTGCCATCATCCGTGAGGAGAATATCCCCGTTGGCTACGTGGGCGGTCCTACACCTTGGGACTGGTACGAACTCGCGTTGCAGCCCATGACGTGAAGGCCAGGTGCTTGTGCCTACGCCTGTAGTACAGGATAGCTCCAGCAGATAGTGGACCTGGCGGCGGGGACGTTCGTCTTCCTGTGCCACGACGCTCTTCCCTTGGGACCGCTCTTGTTGGGCCGCACCAAGATGGGCGCTCTGGCTGGGGCGCAGGGAGAAACATGGGGGCTGGCTGGTGCGTCTCAGCCTCCGCAATGCCGCTGCGCCATGCTGAGGCAGCGTGGATCGCCAACGATAGGGTGAAGCAGGAGGGAGAGAACGGGGTAAGAAATAAGATTAAGCCCCAGGTGGGGAGCCTGGTGGCGTTGCTCAATGGACGCTATCGGTTGAGTAAACGGGAAACCCAGGCGCTGCTGGCCGAGGCGTTCGGGGTAGAGATAAGTGTCGGAACGGTAGTGGCCCTCACCGCGCAGGTGAGTCGTGCCCTCCAGTCTGCCTATCATGAGGTGCAGGCGGTCGTGGCGCAGAGTGCGCACGCCAATCTTGATGAAACGAGTTGGAAAGAGCGCGGCGCGCGCCGCTGGCTGTGGGTGGCGGTGACCACCTGCGCCACGTTATTCTATCTGGCGCTGAGCCGTGCCGGGCGCGAGGTGGCCCAGGTGGTGGGCCAGGCGTACACGGGCATCGTCGGCTCGGATCGCTACGCCGCCTATCGGCAGTTTGGGGTTGCACAGCGCCACCTGTGTTGGGCGCACCTCAAACGGGACCTGATCGCCTGTAGCGAACGGAGCGGAGAGGCGGGGGCCTGGGGCAAGCGGGCCTTGGACGGGGTGGCCCACCTTTTTGCCCTCTGGCAGC
>JACCSL010000941.1 GCA_013812995.1 Ardenticatenales bacterium
GCGCCGCACCGCGCGCAGCAGGGCCTCCTCGCCGCACACATTGAGAAAGCTTTCCTGCTGCCCTGCGAAGCTTGCCTCCGCCAGGTCCTCGGCCGTCGCCGAGGAGCGCACCGCGACGGGACCGCTGCCTAGTTCCTGGTAGGCGGTAAGAATCGCGCTTGTGATCTTCGCCGGGATAGGCGACTGCTCGAATATGGTAGGGCTCAGTCCATTCGCCTCCACGAACGTCTGGTAGGCCACAGTCGTCAGCACAACGCCATCGGGAACAGGAAAGCCTGCACGTAGGAGGTGGCTCAGGTTCTTCGCCTTGCCGCCAACAAGGGCAAGCGAGGGATCGGGAGAAGCGAGGGGGATAATCAGGGAATTCATAAGCCTCCAGAGAGTTTGGTTATTAAAAATCAATATAGGTCAGTTTAAGATCAGGGCGGTCACGGCTCCTCGGGTGGGAGGAGGGTGGCGCGGGCGAGCGTTCGGATGGCCCAGGCAGCGTTCTCAGCGGCCTCCTCCCAGGTCAGATCAAGGTAATCTTTGTAGGCCCGGATGACCGCAGAGCTGGAAAGAACCAGAAGCGTGTTGCGTAATCGTGCGCGGTCCGCCTCATCCAGGGCGAGGGTCGCCGGGAGCAGGGAGTCGATCATCTGGAGGCGCTGGGGACGCGCCGCCTGCCGTAGGTCGGAGGCGAACTCGCTCAACAAAGCCCCACGGAGCAGCGATTCCTTCGCCTCCATATCGGCATACAGCGCCTGGACCATCGTCGCCAACTCGTCGGGCGTCGTCGGTAATGCCTTGATGCCCAGGCCGAGCTGTTCGGCCAGGTAGGCGGGCAGCGCGTCAATCATCGCCTGCTTCGAGGGGAAGTGGCGGTAGACCGTCGAGATGGAAAGCGCCGCCGTGCGGGCGACGGCTGGAACCGTCACCTCCGCGATCCCGCCCTCCAGAAGCTTGGCCACGGCTTGCAGAATCTGACGGCGGGTGGCGCTCTTCGTCTTGTCGCGAACATTGCTGTGGTAGGATCGTTTCGTGTTCATAATTCGTGACACGAATCATACCGCGAATTTAAAGGAAGTCAACTCCTGCGGGCAGGGCATTTGTTTTAAAATAACAGGTGCCCAGACGACTATTCATTTGACGAATCTATGTCAACTCTTTAATACTCTCCGCAACGCAATCTCCATTCATCAAGGCAGAGGAAAGCGAGACACCGATGACTCTTGTAAACATTCGTCTGTGGGGACACCCCGATGAGGTGGCGGAAGCAACCAGGCGGCTGGACGAGGCGCTACAGCTCCTGCACGAGTCAGAACCTTACACGGGGCGCAAATCTTCTGGGGAGGTGTGGCGGCGCTTGACGCTGGAACTCCCCGTCGAGTTACCTGCCGCCTACGATCCGGAAACGATGATGTGGTCGGTCTTCGCGGGGATGTTCTATCTAGAGCATATCTACCTGCGCACGCGGGAGAATCTGGTCGAGGATCTGGTAGCGGAGCCCATTCTCCAGGCGATCTTCCGCCAGATGGGCAGTACCCCCAAGGGCCGCGCTATCCTGCGGAAGGCACGCGCCGAGTGGGCGGCTCACGACAGCACCCCGCCCTGGGAGGCAGTTCTGGGAGCGATTGACCGGACGGCTGAGGAAAGTGAGGAGCCCGACCCCGCCACGGAAGTGCCTGAGCGCAAATCCGCCCTCCCCGATGTGCTGTCCTACAGCACGGAGGAGCTAGCCACCAATTTCCTGGCGCAGGCCATCTTGCGGGATCTGGCCCGCGTGCCAGAGGGACGATTGGTGCTACGGATGCAGCGCGTCGCGTGGGACGCGCATGGGACACCGCCACCGTGGGAGACAGTGCTCGGCCCGTTGGACCAGGAGCCGCACAGCGCGGAGCTATCGGGGCAGGAAAGGTAGGGCGAGGGGCTCCGCGCTGCCCAGAGCACGCCCGAGTTTGCTCTGCAACTCCCGGCGCGAGATCATGTTGGCTCCCAGAAATACCGCCAGGTGGGCCAGAGAGCGGCAATTGGTGCGTGGCTCCAGGGCACGGCGGGCGATGGAACCATAACCGTAAAACGCCTGGCGCGCGCGGAGGCAGCCCTCGGTCAATTCCTCCGCACTCATCCGCGCCGGGTGGTAGGTGGCCTCGCCATAGCGATAGGTGGGGTCGAGCCACCAGCGCTCGTAGCGCAGCCGTCCCTCGGCGCGCAGCCGATCATAGAGGCGGGAGCCCGGTGTGGGCGTGAGGGCGCTGAAGTTGACCAGGAAGAGCCGCGAGTCCAGCGCAAACTCGACGATGCGGTCGAAGACGTCCGGGCCATCATGGTCGTAGCCGAAGATGAAGGAGCCATAGATCATGATCCCCTCCGCCTGGAAGCGACGGATAGCGGTGGCGTAGTCGCCATGCTTGAGATTCCATCCCTTCTTCATCTGCCGTAGATTTTCCTCATCCAACGACTCGAAGCCAATCAGGGCGGCCACACACCCACTGCGCGCCATGAGCGCCAGCAGCGCCTCGTCCCGCGCCACGTCGATGCTGACCTGGCAGCCCCAGCGAATATTCAGCGGGATGAGCGCGCGAAACAGCTCCTCGGCCCTGGGGAGATCCACGAAAAGATTATCATCCACCAGCAAAATAAAGCGCCGCCCCAGCGCCTCGATCTCCGCCACGACCTCTGCCACTGGACGCTGGCGCAGCGAGAACCCGTAGAAGGCATGAATCGAGCAGAAATCGCAGGCAAAACGGCAGCCGCGCCCATACTGCACGGGCGCGACCGGGCGGTATGGCTTCCCCGCGAAAATCCGGCGGTCAAAGCGTAGCCCCTGCAACGAGGGTTGCCCCGGCTGGCGGTAGAGCCGCTGCAAGGCTCCCCGCCGCGCATCCTCAATGACCTGCTCCCATTGCCCCTCCGCATCGCCTAGGAC
>JACCSL010000954.1 GCA_013812995.1 Ardenticatenales bacterium
CGCTCGACCCGATGAGCGAGGCGCAGGTGGTCATAGAGGCGGCACCGGAGCGGCTGGAGCTTAAAAAGCACCTCTTTACGGAGCTGGAGCGCCTGACCCCGCCCGAGGCCATCCTTGCCACCAACACCTCCACGCTCAGTGTCACCCAGATCGCGGCGTCCACACAGACGCCAGCGCGTGTGGCAGGGATGCACTTCTTCAACCCCGCCGCGCTGATGCCGCTCGTCGAGGTCATCGCGGGCGCTGCCACCGAGCCGAGCGTTGTCGATACGCTGATGGCCCTCGCCCAAGCGCTGGGAAAGACGCCTGTGCGGGTGAAAGATGTTCCTGGCTTCATCGTGAACCGGGTCGCGCGCCCCTTTCATTTGGAGGGGCTGCGCCTGTTGGAGCACGGCGTAGCTGACCCCGCCACCATCGACCGCCTCATGCGCGAGGGCGGCGGCTTCAAGATGGGGCCGTTCGAGCTTCAGGATTTGATCGGGATCGACATCAACTTTGCGGCCTCGCAGAGTGTCTATGACTCCTATGACCAGGTTCCCCGCTTCCGCCCCAGCTCGCTCCAGCGCCAGCAGGTGGAAAGTGGCAGGCTCGGGCGGAAGAGTGGGCGGGGCTGGTATGACTATGAAGAAAAGGACAAAGCAACGTGAAGGTGATCGTCTACTCCGACTATATTTGACCCTTCTGCTACATGGGAGAGTCCAGTCTGGACTCTGTGAGGCAGGAACTTGGCCTGGATGTGGAAGCGCACTATCTGGAGCGCATCAAGGAGAGCTGGCCGCGCGTGATCGAGATGGGGCGCGCGTACGGGGTGGAAATGAAAAGTCACCGCTTTCGTCCGCCGGAAGAGATCAGAGCGACTATCAAGCAGATTCGAGAGCGTGAAGGAGGGGAGTGATAAGTCCCTTGAATGTCTTTTTGATTGGTGATGGACCTCTGGCAAAGGAGCTAGCGGAGCTTATCCGGAGCGCGGGCCACACGCTCGCGACCTTTTTACTGGATGAGATCGAGCATGAACCGCCTACCGAGATGGGCGCGGCACTGGAAGAACGGCTGGGAGTCAAGATCGATATCGTGGTCGAGGCAGTCATTGCGGAACCCACCGAGAAGTGGGACGCCATCACCGAGCTGGACCGGCTCCTGGACCCGGAAATACCGTTCCTGACGGCGGCGTTGAACGCCAGTGCCACAGAGGTGGCCTCCTGGTGCCACGCCCCGGACCGCGTGGTGGGCTTCGCGATGCTGCCGCCCTGCGCCGATGCCACGGTGGTCGAGTTTATGCCTGCCCTACAGAGCGGCGAGCGGGTCATTGAAGTAGCGCGGGCCTTCTGGCAGAGTTTGGGTCGCACGCCCGTCCAGATTGCCGATAGCGTTGGCGGGGTGCTGCCACGAGTGCTGTGCAATCTGATCAACGAGGCCGCCTTTGCTCTGATGGAGGACGTTGCTGCGCCCGAAGACATCGACCTGGCGATGCAGTTGGGCACGAACTACCCGCGCGGTCCGCTGGCGTGGGCGGATATTATTCGCATCGAGCAGGTGGTTGCGATTCTGGAGGCGCTTGGCGACGAGTTTGGGGCGGAGCAGTATCGCCCGGCCCCCCTCCTGCGCCAGTATGCGCGGGCCGGGAAGCGCTTCTATCCCCCAATTGTGCCCTGATGAGCGAGTCATCTTTGTTTCCCCAGACAAACCCGCTTTTGTATGAGACCCTCCAGGCCGACCCATTCACGCGCTTTCTGGGCGCGACGCTAGAGGAGGTTTCTCCCGGCTATGCTCGAATGCGGCTGGCGGTGCGCCCGGAGCTCGCGGGGCCGCAGGGGGTGACGCATGGGGGCACCGTATTCGCGCTAGCGGAAGCCGCGCTGGCAGCGGCAACCCATGCCTACAATGTGGTTCACCTGGCGCTCAACATCAACATCACCTTCCATCAGGCCACCCGTCCGGGTGACACGCTCATCGCCGAGGTTCAGGAGCAGCGCGCGGGCGGGCGCACCGCCTCCTACCAGGTGACGGTCACGGATCAGGGAGGGGGAGCCTCGTTGCTACCTGCCAG
Source organism: Ardenticatenales bacterium (assembly GCA_013812995.1). Taxonomy (GTDB): domain Bacteria; phylum Chloroflexota; class Anaerolineae; order Ardenticatenales; family Ardenticatenaceae; genus JACCSL01. Next base: position 2,048 of record JACCSL010000954.1, read on the forward strand.
TGCGTGGTCTATCGAACGAAGCAGGTGTTTGTCGCACAGGAGTAACCCCGCTTTCCCTTTTCTAAGTTACACCGTACGCTTGGCTCGTTTCAACCTCAGAACCCCATTCGGAGGACGACGCATGGCAACTCGATCTGCATTGGCTTTGATCCTGGCGGGTGGGGCAAGCCCCGGCCTGAGCGTGCTCACCGCGCTGCGCGCGGAGGCTGCCCTCCCCTTCGCCGGGAAATACCGCATCATTGACTTTCCCCTTTCCAACTGTGTCAATTCCGAAATCTACGATGTCGGGGTCCTGACGCAGTACCAACCCCGCTCGCTCAACGAGCATGTCGGCAATGGTCGCCCCTGGGATCTGGATCGCTCAGCGGGCGGGCTGCGACTGCTTCAGCCCTACCAGAGCTATCCCGGCCAGTCCGGGGTCTGGCAGGAGGGCACAGCAGACGCGGTGCGCTTCCATCTGGACATCATCCAGGAGGCCGATCAGGAGCTAGTGCTGGTGCTGGCGGGCGACCATATCTACAAGATGGACTATCGCCCCATGCTGCGCTCCCACCTGGAGCGCCGCGCCGATGTGACCATTGCCGTGCGCGCGGTAAATCCCTATGAGACGCATCGTTTTGGTATGTTGACCACCGACCCCGACGGGCGCGTGACGCGCTTCCAGGAGAAGCCCCGCCGCACGCGCAGCACCCTGGCGAGCATGGGCATCTACGTATTCTCACGCGAGCTTCTGGTCAACTGGCTCACCCGTGATGGGCGCAGCCAGCGCGACTTCGGCCACGAGGTGATTCCCGGCCTGCTGGAAAATGGAAAGCGGCTCTTCGGCTACAACATCCTCAGCTACTGGGCCGATGTCGGCAATGTGCAGGCGTATTGGGAGGCCAATATGGCGCTGCTGGCGGAAACCCCGGCCCTGGACCTCTACGATTCGGAGTGGGTCATCCACACGCGCAGCGAGGAGCGCCCCCCTGCCCTGCTCGGGGCAGAGGCGCAGGTGGATGGCAACCTGCTCAGCGACGGCTGCCGCGTGGATGGGCGTGTGGTTCGCTCGGTGCTCTCGCCGGGCGTCTACGTGGCTCCGGGCGCGGTCGTCCGGGACTCCGTGATTTTCACCGATACGGTCATTGGTCCTGGCGCAGTGATAGACCGTGCGATTGTGGACAAGGAAGTACACATCGGCGAGGGCGCGTGTGTGGGCGAAGGGGAGGACAACAGCCCCAACCGGGACATGCCCAACCGACTCAACACGGGCATCACCGTCATTGGCAAGGGCGCACACATTCCGGCAGGCACCATCGTGGGGCGCAACTGTGTCATTCGCCCCTTCCTGAAGGCCAAGCAGTTAGAGGGAAAGACGGTGCCCAGCGGTACGACGTTATAAACGTAAAACGTAATGCGTAAAACGTATCTGGTTCTGCTGGAATTTGTGGTGGAGTCATGGCTCTGCGTGGAGGCCCTCTCCCC
>JACCSL010000999.1 GCA_013812995.1 Ardenticatenales bacterium
CCCCGACCACCTTCTTGGGCCGGGCGTCTCGGACATGAAGGGCGGGCTGCTTTCCGGCATGTACGCCGTGGCGGCGCTACGCGCGCTGGGGCTGGACCGCTGGGAAGAAGTCGCTTTCATCGTCAACAGCGAGGAGGAGGTGGGTTCGCCCGCCTCGCGCGGCTGGCTCATGGAACTGGCGGGGGAGTACGATGCCGCGTTGGTCCTGGAGGCGGGCCGCGAGAATGGAAACGTCGTGACGGGGCGCAAGGGCGGCGGTCTCTGGCGCATCAAGGTCGAGGGCAAGGCCGCACACGCGGGCGTCGAGCCGGAAAAGGGGGCGAACGCCTTCATCCAACTGGCGCACCACGCGCTGGCGCTGGATGCCCTCAACGGGACCATCCCTGGTGCCACCATTGTTGTCGGCACCGCGAAGGCGGGCGAGGCAGCCAACATGGTCCCGCCCCATGCGGAGATGACCGTGGACACGCGCGCCCTGGACCCGGCTGGGCTAACAGCACTGGAGGCCGCGGTGCGCGCAACGCTGGCTGCCACGGAGGGGCGTGTGCCCGGCACGCGGACCATCGTGGCAGGGGGCGTGGACAAGAGCACGATGCCCCGCACGGAGGGCACACTGCGCCTCTTCGCGCTAGCGCAGGCGAGCGCCGCTGAGCAGGGTTTTACAATTGGAGAGCAGACGAGCGGCGGCACGAGCGATGGCAACTTCCTCGCGGCGGGCGGCCTTCCGGTGCTGGATGGCCTTGGCCCGGTCGGTGGCCTGGACCACAGCCCCAACGAATTCCTCCGCATCGAGACCATTGTTCCACGCACCGCCATGCTTGCTGGAATCATCCTGCGGCTGACGGAGTAAAAGGTTGCCCTTTCCCATGCAAATGGTTGTCAGGGCAATATGGTTGTGATAAGATTCGCTAGCCGTTTCCAACCGCGATTTGCCTCAAAGAAGGAGCAATCCATGCCTTATATCATTGTGGAACCCTGCATTGGCACGAAGGACTCAGCCTGTGTCGAGGTGTGTCCTGTTGACTGCATCTACGAGGGTCCTGATCAGTTCTACATCCATCCTGACGAGTGTATCGACTGTGGGGCGTGTGTTCCGGAGTGTCCGGTCGAGGCGATTTTCGAGGATGTCGCAGTGCCAGAGCAGTGGCAATCCTTCATCGCGAAGAACAAGGCGTTCTTCGACTAAGTCGCTTATACAAAAAAGGTGCCGGGGTACCCCGGCACCTTCCCCAAAGGAATAGGCATGATTGGTTTCGATGTTGAGGTGGTCGGTCAACCGGGCATTGACGGTCCCAATGATCTGGCGCACGGCATTGAACAGACGGTGCTCATTTTGGATGCGCTATCGGAGTAAATCTCTGGAATTCTCCCGCAACTCTTCAAGCCATTGCTGGAGCTTTGGATCTGCCGGGTAAATCTGGAGAGCCTGCTCCATATCCGCCAGCGCCGCCTCGTGCTCGCCGCGCCGCTCATGGTAGCGTGCGCGCTCCGCGTAGGTGTGCGCGAGATCCCACTGGTCTACCTCGGCGTGAATCCATGCGCTGTCACATTGAGATGCCTCGCACCTTGCCTTGGCCGCCGGGCTTCGGAGGAGGGCAACGCCAATCAATGCGAGCAGCACCAGGGGCACCACCACAGACCATGCGCTGCTAAACAGCGCATCGGCCACGCGGCCCGGTAGCCGCCTCTGACGCCAGAGCCAGAGCGCGAGCAAGATAAACAGAGGAAGAAGCAAGAGTCCAATCAGCAACGTGGAGACGCTCAGACCCTGCGCGAGGGCCGCCAGCGTAGAGGGCGTGAGCGCCACGCGCCGGAGGTGCTCGGCCAGCGGATAGTATTCTGAGAGTGCCGGGTTGCTATGCAGGGGCAGATAGAGCAGCAGTGTCCAGAAGGCGCTCAGGGCGACAAACCCCCAGAGCACCCGACGCCCGACTGCTGGCAGAGACTCCACGAGCGCTGCCAGCCCCAGCGCGAAAAACGGTGTCATCCCGATGAAATAGCGCGCCCCGAAGGAACCTCCCGCCCACCAGGCCAGGTTGATGCTCGACAGATAAGCCGTTACCCCCAGCGCCAGGAGACTCCCCAGTGCCAGCCGCCACTCCAGCACACGGGGTAGACAGAGCCCCACCGTTGCCAGCAGCAGGAGAGGTGCATAGAAATACAGCCCGTGGTAGGGCGAAAAAAGGGTTTCCAATAGATGGGGCTGGAGCCAGGAAAGTTGGGAGCCATAGGGGCTCTTGAAGGGATTCCCGGTGAAAAGATACCAGGCGACCATCTGGGGCAAAAACGCCAGAAGATAGGCAAGCGCAAAATGCGAGCCCTGTGTGAGCCAGCGGCGCGAGGGCGGCGTGGAGGCAAAGTAAACCACAGGAAGCGCAAGGAGGGCTACATTGGTATTGGCAATGGTCAGCGCCAGGCTCCCAACGATGCCCAGCGTGCGCCAGGTCGCAGGGCTCTCGCTCTGCCGGGTATTGAGGAAGGCATAGAGGAAGAGCGCTGCCAGGAAGGCCGAGACCATGTGAGTGCTTGGCGTCAGCGGCCCCATGTAGTACCCGAAGGAGGAACCCACGGCAACCACAAGCGTTGAAAATAGCGCGGTTCGGCGCGGCACAAGACGCTGGAGCGCCAGATAGCAGAAGTGCAGCGCCAGCAGCCCATAGAACCAGTCGGCGAGTTTCAGCCACATGATACTGTAGAGATCAAAACCATCGACCTGCGCGGCAACCGTCGGGGAGAGCCTGGCGATGAGCTGCGCGACGACGTAGAAGGGCAACCAGAAGAGCGCAACGCCCAGATTATGGATGTCGAAGGGATAGCCTGTGGAGGAGACGAAGATCGGTTTTCCCGCGACCTCCAGATTGTTTGCCAGAAAGAGATCCTGATCAAAGACAAAGGAGTGCAGGTAGAGCATATAGTTTGCCAGGTCGGCGTTGGGGTGCAGCCGGGTGCCGAGCAAAAGCAGCGAGCCTATCAGGGCAAAACTTAGCCATGCGGGAGGAAATGCGACGCGCTGTTTCAGAGTCTCCATGTGCTCCCCTGTCCTTCTAATCAAAATGCGGAACAGGGAGAGCACCCTCCCTGTTCCGCACATATTTAAGCTGAGAAAGACTAGGCGACGACCTGGAGCCCTGCCACCTGGCGCAGTTCCTCGACCTTGTTGGTCTGCTCCCAGGGCAGGTCGATGTCGGTGCGCCCGAAGTGCCCGTAGGTCGCCGTTTGGCGGTAGATGGGGCGGCGCAGCCCGAGATCGCGGATGATCGCGCCGGGGCGCAGGTCGAAGACCTGCTTGACCGCCTCGACGATGGCCGTGTCTTCCACCTTGCCGGTGCCGAAGGTCTCGATGTTGACCGACAAGGGGCGCGCCACGCCGATGGCATAGGCGACCTGGATCTCGCAGCGGTCCGCGAGGCCAGCGGCCACGATGTTCTTGGCAACCCAGCGGCAGGCGTAGGCTGCCGAGCGGTCCACCTTGGTCGCGTCCTTGCCGGAGAAGGCACCGCCGCCGTGGCGGCCCATGCCCCCATAGGTGTCCACGATGATCTTGCGGCCGGTCAGACCGGCATCGCCCATCGGGCCACCAACAACGAAGCGGCCCGTCGGGTTAACGTAGATTTTTAGGTTGGCGTCCACCAGCTCGGCGGGCAGCACGGGCAGGATGACATGCTTGATGACCAACTCGCGAATCTCCTGCTGCTCGATCTCCGGCGCGTGCTGCGTCGAGATGAGAACGGTGTCCACGCGCTTCGGCTGGCCGTAGCTGTACTCGATGGTGACCTGGGCCTTGCCGTCGGGGCGCAGCCAGGGCAGCATGCCATTCTTGCGAACCTCGCTCAGGCGGCGGGTCAACTTGTGGGAGAGCGAGATCGGAAGCGGCATCAGCTCAGCCGTCTCGTTGCAGGCAAAGCCAAACATCATCCCCTGATCGCCCGCGCCCACCTTCTCCAGCTCGGCCTCTTCGTCCACCGCGCCGTTGGTGCGGTACTCCAGCCCCTTGTTCACGCCCTGCGCGATGTCCTGGGACTGACCGGCGATGGCAATCTGTACACCACACGTCGTGCCATCAAAGCCCTTCTCCGAGGAGTCGAAGCCAATCTCGTTGATGACCTGGCGCACCAGGATGTCGAAGTTGACGAAGGCATCGGTCGTAATTTCGCCGAGGCAGATCACGAAGCCGGTCTTGATGGCGGTTTCGCAGGCCACGCGGCTCATGGGGTCCTGCGTGAGGCACGCATCCAGCACCGCGTCCGAGATCTGATCACACATCTTGTCGGGGTGCCCCTCCGTCACCGACTCGGAGGTGAAGAACAGTTGCTCGTTATTCATAAAACTGTTAGACATCTTTTATCTCCTTCAGAGGTTGGCAAAGTTTGTAATAGCCGTTCGCCGTTACTTTTGCCCTTTGACTTTTGACTTTTGCCCTTCCCCTTTTAGGGGCCTACTTGGTGACTTTCCGTTAAACCGTTCCATGCTCCCAGGCATTGAGGTAGATGCTCTGCTCATCTGTGAGGGTGTCGATCTCGACATCCATCGCGGCCAGCTTCAGCCGGGCAATCTCGCGGTCGATCTCCTCGGGCATGCCGTAGACCGTGGGGGTGAGACCGGCGCGGTTTTTGAGAAGCCACTCCGCCGCGAGCGCCTGGTTCGCAAAGCTCATATCCATGACGGCGCTGGGGTGTCCCTCGGCAGCGGCCAGGTTCACCAGGCGACCCTCGCCCACGACGTAGAGGCGGCGGCCATCTTCCAGGGTGTACTCATCCAGGAACTCGCGCACGCGGGTCTTCTTGGTGGCGCGGGATTCGAGGTTCTTCATGTTGATCTCGACATCGAAGTGGCCCGAGTTGGCAAGGATCGCCCCATCGCGCATGACATCGAAGTGCCGCGCATCGAAGATACCAATGTTCCCCGTCGCCGAGCAGAAGACGTGGCCGATTTTCGCGGCTTCCGCCATCGGCATGACGCGGTAGCCATCCATGACGGCCTCCAGGGCGCGCAGCGGGTCGATCTCGGTCACGATGACGTTGGAGCCCATACCAGCCGCGCGGCTGGCGATCCCACGCGAGCACCAGCCGTACCCGCCAACGACAAAGTTCTTGCCAGCAAGCAGAATGTT
>JACCSL010001025.1 GCA_013812995.1 Ardenticatenales bacterium
GATCGCGAGCGCGGGTGAATGGGAGGGCGCGGGCTACTACCTGGAGGAAGGCGGCGTGCAGGCCAACCCGCAGCAGATCGCCCAGCAGCTCTGGTACGGCTTTGACGCGCAGAATCTCTATCTCCGCCTGGACAGCCGTCGCCCCTGGGTCGAGGTGGGCGAGGAGACGCGTATTGGCTTCTACCTGACTCGTCCGGGCGGTGGCGCGGACCGTCCCTTCAGCCGCATTGGCGAGGGAGAAACGCTGCTGGGGTTCGGGGCCAACGCGCTGGTGGAGGTCACGGTGCGGGGCGATGAGACGGAAGCACTGCTCTACGTCGTCCAGGAGGACGGGAGCTACACGAGCACCGTGGCGCTGGAGGCGGCGCTCGCGGAGAGCACCATTGAGGTGCAGGTGCCCTATGAGACCTTTGGCAAGCCGGACGCAGGCGATACCTTCCGGCTGCGCACCGTCATCAGCGAGGCCGAGGTACGGGACATCCAGGCGGTGCCAGGCAGCGGCCCCGGCGAGGTCGCGGTGCCCGATCTGGGCCTGAGTACAGCGCTGATCACCGTGCAGGATCCCGAGGGCGACGATCATGGTCCTGGCGAGTACACCTACCCGAATGACGCCGTCTTCAAGGCCGGGGCCTACGACCTGACAGAATTCGTCGTCGCCGAGGACGAGAACAATATGATTTTCCGCTTTACCTTCGCGGGGCCGGTGAACAACGACTGGGGCGCGCCCAATGGCATGGGCATCCACACGCTGGACGTGTACATCAACACGGGCGAGGGCGGTGCACGAAAGCTACTGCCCGGACGCAACGCGTCAGTGCCCGAAGAGAACGGGTGGGAGATCGCGCTCTGGGCGGAAGGATGGACCCCCGGCGTTTATGGCCCGCCCGCCGAGGGCGAGTCCAGCCCCAGCAAGTTGGCAGGTGGCGAGGCGATGACGATCTCTACGGACCCGGCGCAGAACAAGATCACCATCCGGGTCGCCAAGGAGGCGCTGACAGAGATGCTTGGCGGGGCGAGCGTGGAGGCCGCGAGCTGGCGCTATCTGGCCGTGGTGATGGGCCAGGAAGGGTTTCCGGCCAGCGGCGTCTGGCGGGTACGCGATGTGAATGAGCAAGCCGAGCAGTACCGCTTCGGCGGCGCGCCCGCAGAGAGCACCACGCACACTCGCATCCTGGACGTTGCCTATCCCGAGGACTTCGAGGTGTCACAGGAGGAGGCGCTGGGCGATTTCACCCCGCAGGAGGCCGATACCGCTGCCTTCGACGATCTTTCGCCAGACGATTTCGCCCAACTGCCGATGGTAGGGGCGCAGTAGCACCTTCAGAGGCGCAGCGAGAGACAGCTCAGGCCACCATCCATCTTGCGAAACTCGGACATCTCCAGCGCGATGGTGCGATAGCCGAGGCGGCGAACCGTTTCCTCGAAGAGCGGATAGCCCGCCGCGAGGAACACTGTGTCGTTGACCCGCACACAATTGGCGGCATAAAACTCTTCGGGCAAAACGCGCACAAGGTCATAGCCTTGAAAGGCCTCGTGCGCGGCAAGCTCGTCCACAACAACCAGTCGATTGTCGCCCAGGTAGGAGAGCCCGCTTTTGAGGTGGAGCAGGCCGGGGAGGTTCACTCCCCGAATATCCACGCACGAGGAGGTATAGCCCGCCTCTGTCAGGAGCCGGGATAGCTGCTCGGCCCCCGCCTCGTTGGTGCGCTCCGAGAGACCGATGAAGAAATGCTCTCCCGCCTCGCAGATGTCTCCGCCATCCACCGTGCCGGGGGCAACAATGGCAGAGAGCGTCGGGTAGAAGGCGGCCAGCACCTCCCGCATAGCCTCGACCTCCCCGGCCCGGCTCTCCGCGCCGGGGCGCGTCAGGATGGCGCATCGCTCTGTGAGGATCGCGGTGTCCTCCACAAAGGTAGAGTCCGGGTAGCGCGCGTCCGCCTCCAGGCGCGTCAGCGTGAGGCCGCACTGCTCCAGGGCAGCGCAGTACCGCTCGTGCTGTTCCAGGGTGCGCTGATAGTCCGGAACGCCCAGGTCAACCGTGGTCAACCCCTCCGCAAAATTGGCCGCCGGGGGGCGAATGATAGCTCTCGTGAACATCTTTCTTCTCCTCAATCGTTCAAACATCACCAGTTGCGTTGCTACCTCACCTCAAAGACAAAGACACCCTCACCCTGGTAGAGCAGCGTCAGGTCGGGGTTGCGCGCCAGCTCCGCCGGGTCCAGGAAGCCGCCCCGCGCGCCAACGTAGAGATGGGTGATGCCCTGCGCCCGAAGCCATGCGGCCGCGCTGGGTTCCGCCCACGATGAGACCTCGCTCGCGGCGTCGTTGAAGGCAGTAACCCGCGAGGCAAGCTCCAGGTCATAGAGGTAATCGGGAGGCGGCGCGCTGCTCAGGCGGCCCGTCAGCGGCAAGAGCCAGGTTCCGCCATCACTACCGGACAGAGTGGCCCCCAGCCATTGCCAGCTACTCACCGCGACATAGGCATCGCGGGGCAGATTGGCCTCTACCCACGCCAGCCCTGCCCGGTCCGGCGGCTCGGCGAGGAGCGTCTGCGAGTTGAGAATCGCGATCTGCTGCCGCCCCCCGAAGAGGAGTAGCGTCGTGACACCTATCCCCAAGAACAGCTGCCTCAGCAGCTTTAAGCCAGAGAGCCAGCGCCAGCAACGCTCCCCCACGATGGCAAGCAGCAGCGCCAGCGGCACGAAGAGGGTGATGTACATGCTGTTCAGGTTCACTAGCCAGCTCTCTGGCAGCCCCAGCACGCGCCCGGCCAGCATCAGAAAGAGCCCTCCCACCCACAGCGCCAGCATGAGCGGGAAATTACTCCAGGGCCGCTTGAGCAGCCAGCCAATCAGAACAAACAGTAGACTCACCGCCGCGAGAGCCAGCCATAGCCGTTCCCACCCGGCTGTGACATAGCCCATCGGGAAAACATTGTACCCCGCGCCCTCCGCGTTCAGGAGCCCCGAACTCTCGGTGTTGGGCAACAACTGCGCGGCTCTTACCACGACCAGCAGCGTGGCCAGCGCCCCTGCCGCGAGCAAGCAGCGCCCCCGCCGCCACCCCGTCAGCCAGACGAGGATGGGGAGCGGGAGATAGTAAAGAAAGACGCGCAGATGAACCAGAAAGAGTCCCGCCGCAAGTATGCCCACGACCCACCACGTCTTCTGCCAGCGCCGCCCGCCACGCACCACCATCCAGGTCAGCGCCACAAGCACAGGCATGATCGCCATACCTGCCAACTGGGTAAAGCGGCCCCAGGTCGCGTAGTAGCCAGGAAATAAGAAGGGGAAAGCCACAAGGAACGCGGCCCCCAGCGCAGCCTCGCGTCGCCGCGTGATGAGCCAGGCCGCTGCATAGACCGTGAGGGCAATGAGCGCGTTGAGCAGTTGGCCCAGGTAGAGCAGCAGGTCGGGCAGCGGCCACCCCGTCATCATCAGCAGGCTGGCGGCCAGGGTGTGAAAGCCAAAGTGATAGGGGAAATTCTCGATGGGAAGAAAGGGCTCGTACGAGGTAATCACCTGGCCGCTCGTCGCCATCACCTGGGTAATAAGCGCATGGCGCACCGCGTCCACCCAGGGCGGGAAGGCCAGGTCGCGCACCGCCAACAGCCGCACTGCCAGCGCCGCGAGCAACAATACCATCATTGGT
>JACCSL010000643.1 GCA_013812995.1 Ardenticatenales bacterium
GTGCTACAGGGGGTGAAAAGCTGGTTGGTCAAGCCGATTATGCGGCAGGAGCTGCTAGAACAGGTAGAACGCTATGCGCGGGCTCCGGCGCGGGTACTGATTGTGGACGATGACCCCGACGCTCGCACGGTGGTGCGTTCCATCCTGGCCGCGAGCGAGGGGTGGGAGGTCATTGAGGCGGTGGACGGGCAGCAGGGACTGCTATATTTGCAGGAACACAGGCCCGATTTGATGATTCTGGACCTGATGATGCCCCGTATGGACGGGTTTGAGGTGCTTCATCGACTGGAGGAGCTACCGGAAGAGGAGCGCATCCCCGTTGTGGTGCTGACGGCGAAGGACCTGAGCACAGAAGAACAACTATGGTTGAGCCAGCGCACGCAGGGATATTTCCAGAAGAGTGCATTCCCCATCACTCAATTCCCACCATTGCTAAGATCACTGGTAGCCAAGGGAAACAATCATCATGACTGAGCGGTAGCGAAGCGAGACGTGTCTCAATCCTAACAAAAGGCATAAAAACCCAGCTCTCGAAAGGCGAACGATGTCTCAACGCACTCCATCATTTTTAGGTCGCGTAACGAGCTCTCTGAAGCTGGAAGTTCTAGTGGGCTTCTATATCCTCATCCTCACCGGGTTTATCCTGGTTCCCGCCCTCCTTTTCGTAGAGTCCTCCATCGCCGACGCGTTGGTGAGCCAAAAAATAGCAGAAATCGAAAAAATTGATCAGAACGTGGTTCGCCAATTGAGCGCACAGATCGAGACCGCCGAGAGTAGCATCCAGCGTTTCGCTCAACTGCTTTCCACCTCCATTGACCCCCCTGACCCCACGTACATTTCCGACTTTGATCGTGCGGTTCATCTTGATGAAGATGGAGCCTGGCGCTCCGACCGCACCACCTATCAACCCGATCTTGAGGCGGGCATTTGGGTTCCCCGCATCGGTTTGCTGAACGATGACTTGAAAAGCTTCTATATTCAGGCCAAGGGGATAACCGAACAGTATGGCAGTGGGGCCCTCAACCCAACCTTTGTGAATACATGGATTCTCCCCGACAGCAACGGGGAGGTGATTTTCTGGCCCAACAGCCCGGACTTTGTTTACCTCGCCGGGGCGGACCACGATTATACCCAAACCGACTGGGTCAATCTGGTACGGCCCGAGGTCAATCCCCAGGGCGAAGCGACCTGGACACCCACTTCTTTCGACCCCGTTCCCGCCATCTGGATCATCAGTGTCATCGCTCCATATACGTACCAGGGGGAGTGGGCTGGCTCCGTCGGTCATGATGTTACCGTTTCTAATCTGTTAAGCTATTCGGGTGAGCTAAGTCAGGTAGAAGGGAGCCGCTTCTTGATCTTTGCTCCCGATGGAACGATGTTACTCTCTGATCGCTATCAACCCGATATCGAAGAGTCCGGGGGGACTTTTAAGATCCAGGAGAGCAATGAGCCGGAGTTGATCCCGGTCATCCCCAGCCTTCTGGAGCAGGTGGAACAGAGCACGCCAGGGGACGTGATTCGGATGGAAACGGAGAGCGACTTTCTGATCGCAAGTCGGGTGGAGGGGCCGGGGTGGATTGTTGTCAATGCCATCCCCCGCGCCTCGATCATCGAGTTGATCCGTCAGCCCTTCAGCATTCTCCGATGGATTGTTTTGCTATCGGTGGGCGTCATGTTGTTTGCCTCGGTGGTTTCGATCTCGCGGGAAGGGATACGGCGGCGGGAGCGGGAGCAGGAGATTCGCGATCGGAACAGCGAGCTGGAGCGGCGCGTGGTGGAGCGCACGACACAGCTTTCCCAGCGCGCCGAGCAACTCCAGCTCATCAATCATGTGGGGCGCAGCGCGACCTCGGTACTGGACCAGCGAGTGCTGCTGCCGGAGATTGCGAAACGCATTCAAGAAAGATTTGACTATTACGCCGTGATGATTCTGCTGCTGGACGAGCAGGCAAAGGTCGTTCGGCTGAACGCGGTGGCAACAGAGAAGGCAGAGGCATTGCTGGAAAAAGGCTTCTCGCTCGCCCTGGGGCAAGGGATCATCGGGCATGTGGCGAAAACAGGAGAGCCCTTAGT
>JACCSL010000003.1 GCA_013812995.1 Ardenticatenales bacterium
CTAATCAACCGGGCTTGCCGGAGCAAGCCCCCGAGTTCCACTCGGGGGTTGTTGACGCTTAAATGTGGCTCCTAAAGCGTACATGAGTTCAAAAAAATCAAGAAGCGGCAAGGGGATTCCTTGCCGCTCCAGAGTCGAACCGCCGAATGACTTAGCTTACTTTTTCTCTTGCTTCTTCAGCACAGGCAACCCAGTGCTCGTCTCGCGCACTTCGTAGCCATCGGGAACGCCGTCAATCGCCCCATCCTTGACCTCGCGGGCGAAGAAATACAGCTTCCGCCCGCCCCCGCCTTTGGCGTCCCGAGCGTGGAGATAGTACTGCGTGCCTTTGCTGTTGGTGTAAGAGTGAGCCATGTCAATCTCCTTACAGATTGGAATGAACTGTCGACGGTACGAGTATCGGCAGAACGGAGAGAAATTGCAAGTCCCCACTCGCGGGGTAGAGAGAAAACGGAGGAACGGAAAGTCACCAAGTAGGCCCCTAAAGGGGGAAAGGCAAAGGGCAAAAGGCAAAAGTAACGGCAACAACAACGGCAAGAACGGAGGGATGACTATGGAAGTGCTACCGAATCAGGGGATTGGCGAGGTGCGGTTTGGGATGACCGTGACTGAGGTGAAGGCAATCTTGGGGGAGAATCAGAAGTGGGAGGAAGAATGGATGGACCCTATTCACGGAGGGCATTATCCAGGATTGCAACTGATCTTTACGGGTCCAGGAGTGACAGATGATTCCAGACTAATAGAAATATGCATGCATCGCGACTTCATCGAAATTCCGCTGACGTTCCGAGGTGCGCCCTTCTTCCAACTGACGTGGGAGTATTTCGAGATCTTGATGAAGGCAGAGTCCATTCCTTATGAATTCACTACGGTCTGGAATGAAATATACCTCGGGGGAGATTACAGCATGGACTTGTTCTTTGATGAAGAGGATATCTTGTGTAGAGCATGGATGTACTCCACCGCTGAATACGGACGTTGGTACTGATTGCCGTTACTTTTGACTTTTGACTTTTGACTTTCCGTTCCCCCGTGCCAAAGGTTCCGAGACAAATAGGCCAATGGGGCAAAGACAAAAGTAGCTAATAGTTTCATACTCAAACAGTCTTGACGAGTCGCACTTTTATGATACAGTTAGCCAATGCAACAATTCATAGGATAGAGTTTAATGGCACAGGGCGAGACGATAGTAATACCGATACTGGCTGAAAAAGATGATAGTTGGGCCTTACGCAAGATGGTTTTCTTCCTGGCGCTCCCAGCGGTGGGTGAGCAGGTTCTCAATACGCTGGTGGGGCTGACCGACCAGTTTCTGGTGGGGCACCTGGACCCCGCCGTGGCCGCGCAGCTCGGCTACGACCGCTCGATGGCGCTGGCATCGGTTGGCCTGGCGAACCTCATTGCCTGGATCACGATGACCCTGTTCATGGCCGTGGCAGCGGGCGCGACGGCGATTGTGGCGCGGCGCATCGGCGAGGGTGAGACGGAGCAGGCAAACATGGCCCTGCGCCAGGCTCTGCTGATCGCCCTCGTGGTTGGCGCGATAGGGAGCGCCTTCGGGATGCTTCTAAGCGAGCCCATCCTGCTGGCGCTGGGGGCAGAGGCGCAGGTCGCGGCGATTGGCGCGAGTTACCTGCGGATTCTGTCGCTCTCCTTTATTCCAACCGCCCTGACATTTGCGGGCACAGCGGCCCTGCGCGGCGCGGGCGATACCCGCTCGCCGCTCTACCTCATGGTGGTGGTCAATGGAATTAACGTGCTGCTCGCCTGGCTGCTGGTCAATGGCAATCTCGGCCTTCCAGGGCTGGGCGTTGATGGCTCGGCCATTGGCGCGACCGTGGCACGCACCGTGGCGGCCATTCTCCTCGTGGGCCTCTTGCTTGCCAAGCGCATGCGCCTGAAGGTCTCCTGGGACCTCCGACCTGACGGGGAAACCATCCGCAAGATTCTGAAGATTGGGGCACCGGCGGCGGGGGAGCAGTTCATCTTCCAGGGGGCGATCATCATTATGACGGCCTTCATTACAGGGCTGGGCACAGCGGCGATGGCGGCGCACACGGTCACACTCAGCATCGAGTCGCTCTCGTTTCTGCCTGGTTTTGGCTTTGCCATCGCCGCAACGACGATAGTGGGCCAGGCGCTGGGCGCGAAGGACCCGAAGCTGGCCGAGCGCGCCTCCTGGGAAGCACTGCGCCAGGGCGGCTTGATGATGACCCTGCTGGGGCTTCTCATGGCCGCGTGGCCCGCCACGGTGATCGCCTGGTTTGCCCCCGATCCGGCTGTCATCGCCCACGCGGTCGGCCCGCTACGGCTGGCGGGTCTGGGTCAACCCCTTCTGGCAATGGCCTTTGTCCTCACCGGCTCGTTGCGCGGCGCGGGCGATACCACCTGGCCGCTCCTGATGCGGGTTGTCTCCACCTGGTTCGTGCGCGTCCCCATCCTATTTGCCCTGATGTGGTGGAGCAACTGGGGGCTGATGGGCATCTGGGCCGCTATGGTCGCGGATTTCGCGGTTCAGGGCTTTCTATCCCTCTGGCGCTTCCAGATGGGCGCGTGGAAGCAGATCAAGCTGTAGAACTTGACACTCCCACGAATAGAATTCGTGGGATTCTCGCGGTGAAGCGAGCCACATCGCCCAGAGGGCACCCGGGTGTCCACGGCGCTACGCCACTGGTCCGAAGACGCAGAGACGATACGTATGGTGGTACGATGGAACCTTGGTGCGGTCCAGATTTTACGCGTGGGTTCCCGCGTGCGGGTACTGCTCGCCGCAACCCCCTATCTGAAGTTTTTAAGGTTCTGACCCATCTGCCGAACATTTGATCCGATGTGCCGTCCACAGTATATCAACACCGTTGCTCTATGTCAATGCTCAACATCGTTTTTCCGCGCCGGGCGATTTATCCCAGGGCTGAAGCCACTGGGCTTTCTCCCCCTTACGTCTGTAAAACGTAAAACGTAACTGCTTCTGACGGAATTTGTGGTATGGAAGATGGGCCGCGTGCCATGCGCGCCCTCACCCCCACGTCGCTTCGCTC
>JACCSL010000006.1 GCA_013812995.1 Ardenticatenales bacterium
CTGCTCGACCACCGGGCCAGGGAGCGGTTTGTCATGCGTAGCTTGCCACTCCGCCAGCTTTCCATCCATAAGTTGCACCGCTTCCTGCGGTGTGAGGGATGCGAGCGGAATCTCGCTCGCATAGGGCAGACTGAGCGCCTGGGGCGCGGGGCGGGCGAGGGCCTCCGGTGGGCGACAGGCCAGCACAAGGAGCACACGCGCCTGCCGGATGGCCCGCGCGATGTTATCCAGTAAATCCTGCGAGAGAGGGTCCAACCAGTGGGCATCTTCCAGCACCAGAAGGAGAGGGGAGGTGGCCGCGCGCGCCTTCAGCACATCGACCAGGAGCGCCTCCCGGAACTGCTTGCGCTGCGCGGCGCTCAGAGTGCGGGTGAAGGGCGTATCAGGCAGCGGGAGGTTGAGCACGCTCCCGATGAGCGGCAGGCGCGGTAGGAGGGCGGGATTCAGGCGCGCGAGTTGTCGCTCTACCATCTTCTGTTGGATTTTCAGGGAACTATTCTCGTCCAGGGCAAAAAAGGCGCGCCAGATGGATTGCCAGACGAGGTAAGGCGTGTTGATGCCAAAGGACTGACACTCACCGCCATAGCCCTGGAGACCAGCGCGCGTGGCGTGGCGGATGACCTCGGCCACCAGACGGCTCTTGCCCATCCCTGCCTCGGCGGTGATGTTCACCAACTGCCCGTGACCTGCCAGCACCTGAGCGATTTTTTCTTCGACCATCGCGAGCTCCGCCTTCCGCCCGACCAGCGGCAGGGTGTACCGGGGCTCTTGCAGGTGGATGGTCGTGCTGCGGTCCGTGCCAACGAGCGCGAAGATAGGAATAGGCTCGCGCTTGCCCTTGACGCGGATTTCCTCCAGCGGCTGCCACGTGAAGAGGGACGGAGTGGCTCTCTGCACTCGCCCACTCGCGATAATCTGGCCTGGGCGCGCGTGTTGCATGAGGCGGGCCGCGAGATTGACCTCATCGCCCAGGGACCCGTAGGTGCGGCGTGTGCTGCCACCGTAGGCGCCGGTGCGCATCGTGCCGCGCGTGAGACCCATCTGCACATGGGTCATAAACGGCAACCCCTCGCATAGGCTGCGCAACTGGAGCGCGGTGAGTGCGGCGCGGCGCGCGTCGTCCTCGTGAGCGATGGGTGCCCCAAAAGCAGCATAGAGATAGCTGCCCTTCTCGGCGATGGTGAGTTGGAGCAGGGTGCCCTCGTACGGGATGAGGAGCGCCTGCACCTGGCGGACGAATCCGTCCAGCTTCTGCCCGGCCTCGGGATCAGCATCGTAGTCAATGCCGCCAAAGCGCAGAAAGAGGGCGACAGCGGGGCGCAATTCTGTGAGGAACTCGCCCTGCCCAGCCTGAAGGCGCTCATAGACGGTGGGCAGGAGCCAGGGACGTAGCGCCTCCGGGTGTAAACTGCCTGAGGCCAGGGGAGGCCACGGGTGAGGCGCAACGCTCTCGCGCAGCCCTGCGACCACGGCAAAGCGCGCGCCCTGCTCATCGCTGCGCCAGCGTGGGATGTCCAGAAGCGCGCCCAGTCTGTCGGCAGTGACCTCGTCCAGGACGACCTCGCCTTTCTGGGCCACCTGTTCGGCGGCGGCCATCCGGGTAAGCGTGGCCCCGGCCAGCACATCCATGAGCTGCACCTGCGGGTCGCCCACCAGCAAGCGCTGCACCACGCCCGAGGCAGCGGCCACCTTCATCGCCATCGCGGCGGTGCTACCAGAGGGGAGTTCCACCGTCGCAAAGGCTCGCATGGCCTCCTGCATGGCGAGGCCGCAGGCGGTCGCGCGTCGGCCAGTGTCCTGGTCGAACCAGCAGGTGATCGCGTCCCCCGCAAAGTCAATGACACTGCCCCCGTAACGATCTACCTCCCGAATCAGGGCGTCGTAAATGAGGTTCAACTGGCGCGGCAGTTCCTCCGCGCCCCGGCGCGGCCCCAGCTCGCGCGTAAGCGTTTCCGTGAGCGGCGTGAAGCCAGCGATGTCCGCAAACAGTACGGCCCCCTGAGTACGCGCCGGGAGCGGTATCCCCGTTGCCAGGGCATGACGACGGTCCATCGGGAGGTAGATAGCGAGTGCTTGGTCCATAGGTGAGCCTGTGCTTTCGTGGGTCTTCCTTTTCAAGGGACATCTCTAGGTTGATTCAGTCGCCGGGCTTGCTCAGGGCCAGAGCCAGCCGGACTGCCTCAGCCAGACTCACTGCCTGGCCTCTGGCCCAGGCAGTGGCAAAAGCGGGCTCGCTCAGGTCGGCGCGGGTCGCCGCAAGGAGTGCATCATAGAATCTATGAAAGAACGGTTCGAGGGTGAGAGCCATTGTCTGTTGCTGCGCATCCGCGGCGGCAAGCATCTGCGTGGCCTGCTCTACTTGTTCCAGCGAGCCCCCACGGCTACGTAGCGCGGCCAGCCCGACCAGGCAATACACCATCTCCTCGTTTGCGCCCATCCGATAGGCCAGGATTAAACTTTCTCGATAATGTCGCTGGGCATCGCTGATATTGTTTTGTAGATAGGTTGTTGTTCCCAGCCAGCACAGCGCGGTGGCAATCCAGCCATGCCCGCCGATTTTCCGGAACAGGTCAAGCCCTTCCTCGATCAGCGCGTGGGCATCTGTCAGGTCACCCATGCGGAGGGCCATCAGCCCCATAAGAGCCAATACCCAGCCGCTTCCCTCCTGATCGCTGATTGCCCGACACAGCGCCAGGCTCTCTTCAAGCCAGACCAGTGCCTCCGTGTACTGACCCTGAGAGACTGCCATGTGCCCCATGTTGTTCAGGCACGCCGACATTCCCCGCTTGTCATCCAGCACGCGTCCCAGCGCCAGACTTTGCTCATATAGTATCTGCGCCTGCGCCGTGTTTCCCTGGCTGGCGGCACAAATCCCTACCGCATTCAGAGTGTCCACAAGGCCATCCAGGTCGCCCCGGCGCTCGCAGTCTACCCGACTCTGCTCCAGATAGGCACTTGCCTGCGCATAATCTGCCTGTACCAGGGCGACTCGTCCCAACGCGGTCCGGGCCAGGCTGGCTTGGCCTTGCTCGCCCAATGCCTCCCACTGTGCCAGGGCCTGTGTGAGCCATCGTTTTGCCTGGTCGTACTGTCCCCACTGTCGATACAGTTTTCCCAGGGCCAGCGCGCATTGCGCCTGCCCTACTGTCTGGCTCGTGGCAGTTGCCAGACTCAGGGCCGCCTGATAGTGCGCCTGCGACATTTCCCACCGACCGACGCACTCCAGCACCGCGCCTAGCCGGAGGCGAATCTCTATCTGCTCTGCTGGGTCGTGAAGCAACGGTAGGAGATCTTCATAGTATGCCTGCGCCGCCCCGTTGGCGTAGCTGGCCTGGGCGGCATCCCCAGCCAGACGGAGGTAGTGACATTTCTTCTTCAGATTCTCACTATGGTTGTAGTGATAGGCTACGAAATCCAGATAGCCCTCGATCGTTGTGGGGTCCTGCTGCTCCAGGTACGCGGCCAATTGTTCGTGCAGGAGGGTGCGCATGGCGTAGGGTAGGCTCTCATAGGCCACCTCACGCGTGACGATATGCTTGAAGAGATAGGTAATCTCCGGCTCCGCCTGCTCCAGCGGCGTCAGATCGAGCCGAGAGAGCAGGTCCAGGGTGGCTCGCACCGTCGCTGCGTCTCCCAATGGGGGGTAATAGCCTACCAGCCAGGACAATCGGAAAATCCGTCCGATGATGCTCGCAACTTTCACTGTCACCTTTTGCGGCTCGGTCAGGCGGTCGATGCGGCTTAGAATCAGGCGATGCAGACTGGCGGGTAGCTCTATCCCCGCCACCTCCTCCATCTCATACAGATCAAGCCCTTGATCGTGCAGATAGTTTAACAGCTCCTCCAGATAGAAGGGGTTGCCCTGAGCCCGCGCCGCCAGCTTGCGGAGTAACAGGTCGGGGAGTTGCCGCGTTTCGTGCGGATGCAGATAGGCTAGCCGACTGGCAATCAGAGTCGTGACATCCGGCTCATGCAGTTCGGTCAGCGGAAGCTGCGTAAAATATGGTAGGGTCGCCACGCGCGGAACGGCCACCCCTTCCTGGTCTGGAGGGCGGTAGGCGAGCAGTACCAGGACCGGCTCCTGCCAGATGGCGTGGCCGATGGCATCCAGGAGGCTCTGCGAGGCCACATCTATCCAGTGGCAATCTTCCAACACCAGGAGTACTGCCCCCTGCTTCGCGTGCAACTTGCGCGCACGCGCCTTGAGCAGATCAACCAGCAGGGCCTCGCGCGAGACGTTGCGCAGCTCGGGGTTGAACGAGCGGGTTAGATCATTATCGGGGAGCGGCAGCCCCAGCACTGGCTCCAGGAGCGGCAGGCGGGGCAGAAGCAGGGGGTCCAATTCCCGTACCATCTGAACCATCTGCACCATCTGCTGCGCTGGCGCATCGGTTGCCCCCAGAGCGAAGAAGGCACGCCAGAGGGGTTGCCACACCAGATAGGGTGAATTGGTGCCATAGGACTGACACTCGCCCCCATAACTGGTGAAACCTTGTACCTGCGCGACCCTGATGGCCTCCGCCACCAGGCGACTCTTGCCCATCCCCGCTTCTCCCGTGATGGCTACGATTTGCCCCTGACTGTGGCGGGCAAGCGATAGTTTTTCCGCTAGGAGCGCCAACTCTGCCTGCCGCCCAATCATCGGCAGGGGATAGGCGGGTTCTGCCAGATGGATCGAGTGCGCCTGTGCTTCACCGAGGAGCGTGAAAACCGGAATCGGATCGGCTTTCCCCTTGAGTCGAATCTCTGCCAGGCCCTGCCAGGCAAAAAGGCTCTCCGTGGCACGCTGCACGCGGCGGCTAACGATGATCTGCCCTGGCTGTGCCACCTGCATCAGGCGCGCGGCCAGGTTGACCTCATCGCCCAGCGACCCGTAGGTGCGGCGGGTGGAGCCGCCATAGGCCCCCGTGCGCATGGTGCCACGGCTAATGCCGATCTGGGTTCCGGTAATAAAGGATAACTCCTCGGGCGGGCTACGCAGGGCAAGGGCCGCAAGAACGGCGCGCCGGTCATCATCCTCGTGGGCAAAGGGCACTCCAAAGGCCAGGTACAGATAACTTCCCTTGTCGCCTATGGTCAGGCTGAGCAGCGTGCCCTCGTACCGCATGAGCAGATGCTGCACCCAACGAATATAGCTATCCAGCTTCTGACCCGCCTCAGGGTCCGTATCGTAGTCGATGCCGCCGAAGCGCAGGAAGAGGGCGATGGCGGGGCGCAACTCGGTAAGGAACTCGCCCTGCCCATTCTGAAGGCGCTCATAGACGGTGGGGAGAAGCCAGGGGCGTAGGGTTTCCGGGAGCAGGCTACCCGACGGTAGTGGAGGCCACGGCTGAGGCGTAACCTGCCGGTTCAGGCCCACCACTACCGCAAAGTGTGCACCATGCTCATCCGTGCGCCATGCGTGGATCTTGAGCCCGTCACCCAGCGCGTGGGCGGTGGCCTCGTCCAGAACGATCTCGCTCTTGCGGGCCATCTGTTCTGCCGCTGCCATGCGGGTCAGGGTGGCTCCTGCCAGCGTATCGAGGCGTTGCACCTGAGGGTCGCCCACGAGGAAGCGCCGCACAGGCCCGCTGGCGATGGCGACTTTCATGGCAAGGGTCGCGGTATCGCCGGAGGGCAAGGGGAGATTGCCACAGAGTTGCATAGCCGTTTGCAGAGCGAAACCACAAGCCGTCGCGCGCAGAGCAGCATCATGATTGAACCAGCAGGTAATCGCATCCCCCGCGAAGTCGAGGACACTGCCCCCATAGCGATCTACCTCATGTATCAGCGCGTCGTACACCAGGTTCAACTGGCGCGCCAATTCCTCTGCTCCCCGTCTAGGTCCCAGCGCCTGGGTCAGGTGCTCGGCAAGCAGGGTGAAGCCGGAGATATCGGCGAAGAGGGCCGCCCCGTGCGTATGCTCCGGGAGCGGGGTGACGGTTGCCAGAGCGTGGCGGCGGTCCATGGGGAGGTAGACGACGAGCGCCTGATCCATCGCTGACCTGCGCTTTCGTAGAGCGGGGATGGGTACCTGGGGGATTATAGAAGGGGCAGGGGGGAATGTCTACCGCCCCCAGACACACAAAGGGGACTGTATCCTCCCCCCCAGGCGATACAGTCCCCGCTCGGTGATGCAGCTCCCCCCCAGGATTGCATCCCCACAAATTGTCTGTTCCACCGCACTCAAAGGAGTGTCTGGAACTCGAAATATTTAAGCAAGAAGTGTGCCAGCAACGCGGTATCCCGTGGCATAATCGATGATACAGGTGCCCAATCAAGATGAGCCCCTGCCAGACATGGGCAGACAGGGGCTGGCTATAACGAGGCAGACCGTAGAGGCTTACCAGGCGCAGAAACAAGAAGCGGAAGAAGACAAGACTCCCTATTCAAAGAAGGGCCACACGATTGACAAAGCCATCGCCCTGTGCAGAGTAGCGCTGCCCTTGACACTGGAACCACCCATCGTTTACCCTACTGCTGCTGTTGGCCTTCGTCGTCTGGGCCTACCCACTCATTTTAGAAGAAGGAGTGTTGCCGATGCGCCGTCTTTCACCTATTCTCTTCCTCTTGCTCTTTGCCCTGACCCTCTTCTGGTCAGGCTCAGCCAGCGCCCAGGCCCCCACCTGTCGCCACTTCGCTGAAACCGGCGGGTATTACGTCTGTGACGATGCACAGGCCCGCTTCCTCACGGCCTTCAACCGCTGGGGCCTCCAGAAGATCGGCTACCCGGTCTCGCGCCGCTACGAGCGCGATGGCTTTGTGACTCAGGCGTTCCAGAAGGCCATCATGCAGTGGCGCGCGGATGGTCAGATGGTGGTCCTGGTCAATGTGTTCGATGATCTCCACAACGGTAGCTTCGATCAGCGCTTGCTGGAAACCCGCCAGACACCCCACCAGTTTCCTCCGGATTGGGATGGCCCCGGCCTGACCTTCCAACAGGTTGTGCAGAAGCGCCAGGCGCTCTTGAACGCGCGCCCGGCCCTGCGCGCGGCCTACTTCTCCGCTGGCGACCCGCTGACCTTCTTTGGTCTCCCCACCTCGGAGATCACGGACATGGGCAACCACTACGCAATCCGGCTCCAGCGTGCGGTACTCCAGGAGTGGAAAGAGGATGTGCCCTGGGCGAAGGCCGGGCAGGTGACCATTGCCAACGGCGGCGACATTGCCAAGGAATTAGGCGGCCTGCCAGCCGGGGCGCTCGCCACGGAGCCTCCCACGGGTGGTCCTGCGCCCATCGCGCCTCCTGGCGGACCGGTTTCCATCTATGATATCAAGGTGGGAGATTGCTTCCAGGATCCCGGCACGGAAGATGTCTTAATCCTGATGACGGTCCCCTGCGATCAACCCCATGACAACGAGGTTTATCACCTGGCAGATTATCCCGGTGGCGCAGGGGCTCCCTGGCCCGGCGATGAGGCGATGGAGCAGTTTGCGGATCAGGTGTGCCTGACGGCCTTCGATGTGTATGTCGGGAAAGCGTATGAGGAGTCGGAGCTATTCGCCATCTATATCCAGCCCTCCGCGGCCACATGGCAGGACGGCGACCGCGAGGTGGTCTGCTACCTGTATGCGGAAAATCAGCAGCTTGTGGGCTCTATGAGGGGTAGCAAGCGCTGACCCTACCCCATAGAACAGCGCGAGCCCCCGGCCATCACGCCGGGGGCTCGCTATTTCTGGCGAAAGTGGTTGAAGCCGAGCTAATCGAGACTCACAAAGCTCATCGTTCCGCCCTCATCTTTGAGTTCGATCTCCAACCCATCTGTCAGCACGCGGAGCGAGATAGCATTTTCCAGGTAGCCCGCGTATACACTGTCCTGCGAATCCGGCGGGCAGCCCATGCGGGTCGTGGGGCCAAGGGTCAGGTGCAGGGTGCCATCTGCCTCCAGCGTGTAGCTCCCGCTCATCCGGTTGCAGTCAAGCAGCGCCGCGTAGCTGCCATTTTCATGGAACTGGAGGGTGTAGCGCGCAGGGCCATTAGAGGCAAAGACGGCCTCACCTACCGTGGTCTGAACCCAGCCCCAGGTAGGGCCGATGAGCGAGCCTGCCCCGCTGAGCACCTCGATAGCAGTTGGAGCTTGCTGTATCACCTCAATTAGCCTCCAATCATAGAGCGAGCCATCCACTGGGGGATTCTCAACCACCGTACGCAGGACGCGCAACTCGTAGGTGAAGCCGGGAACGTAGGTCAAGCCCTCGATGGTATCCTGAAACGGCTCATAGTCTCCCTGGGGGTCAGAGCGGTAGAGGAGACAGTCTAGCGACGCATCCTCCGGGCATTTGGCCGTGTGATCGGCAAGGTAGATCGTCATTTCTTCCTGTGGGGCGGGTCGTTTGCTGTCCAAAGGAGGCACAGATGTCGCCTGAGTCGAAGGCTGGGAGGCGCAGGCTGTCAGCAGCAGCAGCAGCGTACAGAGTAAGGGAAGGGGTGAATCTTTCATTGGCTTGTCTCCTGAGTCATGGTTGTGTTTTATATCACAGACAGTAGACGCCACCTACTTCCAGAAGGTTCCGCTGCGCGTCACGGGGAACAACAAAAGAGGTAATTTTGGGGGCACGGCTATAATTGTGTTCTACCTTCACGAACCACAGGATAAAATCTGATGCTTTCCTCTGATCCGTCTCTCTGGCTCGCCATCGCTATCGCCCTCGTGCTGGGGATCAC
>JACCSL010000010.1 GCA_013812995.1 Ardenticatenales bacterium
GCGGTGCGCCGTAGGGCCTTCAGATGGCCTCCCACGCCGAGGGCCACCCCCAGGTCATGGGCGAGCGAGCGAATGTAGGTTCCCTTGGAGCAATGAACATAGAGTCCTACCTCTGGTGGGTTCCAGAAGGTAAGTACAAGATTGTAAATCGTAACGGGGCGCGCCTCAATCTCTACGCTCTCGCCCCGTCGCGCTTTTTTGTAGAGCGGTTCGCCTCCCTGCTTCAGCGCAGAGAAGATGGGTGGTTTCTGCCAGATGTCGCCCCGAAAAGCATCAAGCGCCGCCTCGACCTCGGATTGCTCTGGCAATGCACCTTCGTGGCGAGTCAGAACCTCGCCCTCCGCATCGTAGCTGTCCGTGCTCTGCCCCAGGTAGACTGTTGCCTCGTAGACCTTGTCCTGCCCAGTCAGGTACTCCAACGTGCGCGTCCCCTTACCGAGTGCCAGCACCAGCACCCCTGTCGCCAGTGGGTCGAGCGTTCCGGCGTGCCCTATCTTTTTCATCCGTGTCACACGGCGGAGCCGCGCCACCACATCGTGGGAGGTCATTCCCTGAGGCTTGTCCACGATGAGGAGTCCATCCAGCGGCGCAGGGCTCATGGAATCAGTGCCACCTTCTCCTGAACCAGGGCCTGGGCGCGAGGGATCACAAGCTGAATCGCCTCCTCCAGCGCCATCGTGAGGGTAGCACCGGACGCCTGGGTGTGGCCGCCCCCACCAAGATCCAGGGCCAGCGTGCCAACGTCGTACAGAGGGCGTGATCGAATGGAGAGTCGAACCGTTTCCGGGTCTACCTCGGTGAACAAAATCCCGATCTTAACGCCGAGGATGTTGCATAAAAAGGTCGATATGCCGCTTCCATCCTCCTCAGAGGCTCCCACCGCCTTGCGATCTGCGATGGAACTCATCGCCCAGGCCACGCCACGCTCGACGTGTTGCGTCGAGAGGATGCGCCCCCATAGTGCCGCATCTGCCTGAGAGCGTAGGCTCATCGTCTGCCGGATAATCTGCGAGAGCGGCGCGCCTTCCCGCATCAGATCAGCGACGTTTTCCAGGAGTGTGGGGGTCGTATGATCCGTTGAAAAGGCATTGGTGTCTGTCACACAGCCGGTTGCCAGGCAAAACGCCGCCTCGGCAGAGAGAGGCCAGCCCGCCTGGCGCGCCAGATGGTAGATCATCTGGGCGGTCGCGGCGAACTGACTATCGACCCAATTCAGATCCCCAAAACAGGTATTTGTCTTGTGATGATCGATGGTGACAAGCGGCGTCCCGCTGGCCCTGGCCGTGAGGAAATTGGCTCCATAGCGTTCCGCATCGGAGCCATCCAGCGCGACGACGAGATCATGGCCTGCCAGGGGCCGATCTGTTACCAGTTCTACCCCTGGCAGAAAGCGAAAATTGAACGGCAGCGGATCAGCGAAGGAGACCTCCACCTCTTTGCCCTGCTCGCGGAGCAGCCACCAGAGACCCAGGGCGGAGCCTACTGCGTCGCCATCTGGCCCCAGGTGGCTGAAAATCAAGATGTGGTGCGCCGCAGTCAGGCTCCGCAAAATCTCGTCAAACTGGTCCGACTCACTCATTCGGTTCCTCATCAAAATGGGGTGGGTTCTTGCTACGTTCCTCAGCAATCTGGTCGAACAGGCTCATGATTCGCTCGGTTCCCTCTGCGGCCTTGTCATACCTGAAGGTGAGATCAGGTGTATGGCGCAGATCCAGCGTCTGGGCCAGAACAGAGCGCAGGAAACCCTTGGCATGGCCCAGGGCTGTCTCGATTTCCTCAGGGGTATGCTCTTTATCCAAAGAGACCACATAGATCATCGCGTGCGAGGCGTCCCGGTTGACCTGGATGCGGGTCACGTTCAACATCTGGAGGCGTGGGTCCTGCATCTCCGATTGGACCACGGTGCTCAGGATTTCCATCATCTGGCTGTTCAACTGTTCCTGTCGGCGTGTCATGGGTCTCTCCTTATTGTTGCTAGGCTACTTCTCCAACAATCTCTCTCCCCAGTCAGCAGGTTAGGTGCCAAACGTCGCCAGCTATCAAAAGGAGCGAAGGGGAAGGGAAATCTTCCGGCCTTCGCTCCTCCCATGCCTCTTGAAGAAGCCGGCTAGCTGACCCGTACCATCGTGTAGCTCTCGATGATGTCACCCGTCTGGAAGTCCTGGAACCCTTCCAGAGCAATACCACACTCGAAGCCCGATGCGACCTCGCGCACATCCTCCTGGAAGCGGCGGAGCGTGTCCAGCTCACCATCCCAGAGGGCATCCCGCTGACGAATGACGCGCGCGCGGCTGTTGCGAAGAATCTTGCCATCCAGAACATAGCAGCCTGCTACCTGCCCCTTTCGGCTCAGGCGGAAGACCTGGCGCACCTCGGCACGACCCTGCGTGACGGGTTCGTAGACCGGCTCCAACATACCCTTAAGCGCCAGTTCCATGTCCTCCAGCATCTTGTAGATGATGTTGTAGAGCCGAATCTCGACGCCTTCTGCCTCTGCCATATCGCGTGCGGGCTTGTCCGCCTCAACCCCGAAGCCCAGAACGACGGCATTGGAGGCGGCGGCAAGCATGATATCCCCTTCCGAGATATAGCCCGCGCTCTGTCGCAGGATCTTGATCTCGACCTCCTCATTGCTGAGATCCTCTAGTGAGTTCACGATAGGTTCCAGTGAGCCATTCACATCTGCCTTGAGGATCACGTTCAAGGATTTTACATTACCTGCCTGAAGCTGACGATAAACATCCTCAAGCGTAATACGTGCCGGTGCCCCTGTATCTTGTCGTTCCTTGCGCTGTTCCGATAGGGCACGAGTTGCTTTATCATTGTCCATCACCTCGAAGCGGTCGCCCGCGCGCGGAACATCCTGTAGCCCTAGAACCTGGACGGGGGTACTGGGACCAGCCTCCTTGAGGCGGTTCCCCTGCCAGTCGAACATCGCGCGGGCTCGTCCCGCAACGCTGCCGATAATCAGGCTATCCCCCTGCTTCAGAGTACCATTCTGAACAAGGAGGGTGGCCATAGAACCACGTTTGGGATCCACAACGCCCTCGATAACCACACCCTGCGCCCGGCGTAGCGGGTTGGCGACGATGTCCGTCTGATGGATGTCATTTACGATGAGAATGTAGTCGAGCAACTCGTCAATGCCCTGGCCGCGTAGCGCCGAGGTCAGAACAACGGGGATATCACCCCCATACGCCTCGGAAACCAGTCCGGCCGCCGCCAACTGACCATAGACACGGTCAGCATTGGCATTCTCGCGGTCAACCTTGTTCATTGCGACGATGACCGGAGCACCTGCCGCGCGGATATGATCGAGTGCCTCGTGAGTCTGGGGCATCATGCCATCGTCGGCAGCCACGACGAGCACGGCAATGTCGGCACCGCGGGCCCCTCGGGCGCGCATGGCTGTAAAGGCCTCGTGACCAGGGGTATCGATGAAGGTAATGATGCGCCCCTGCTTCTCCACCTGGTAAGCACCAATGTGCTGCGTGATGCCTCCATGCTCGGTGTCAACGATGCGCGTCTGGCGGATGGCGTCCAGGAGGGTTGTCTTTCCGTGGTCCACATGGCCCAAAATGGTGACAACCGGGGGGCGGGGCTGTAGCGTCTCTGTTGCCTCACTCCGATAAAGCGCGAGTCGATCAGGGCCAGCATCCTCGGCCTGGATTTCCTCTACGACAAAGGCGGGCTCTGACTCACGGATAGTAAAGCCCATCTCTTCTGAAACTAAGATGGCGGTGTCCAGATCAAGGGTCTGGTTGATATTTGCCATCACGCCCATGCCCATCAGGGCCTTGATCACGGAAATGGGGCTGGTCTCTAGCTGCTCAGATAGCTCTCGAACAGTCAGGGGAGCGGAAAGCTCAATGCTCTTGCTCATATAAATTTCTCCTTCTTGGGGCCGGACTCGCCGTCTTGGACGGTACCGACTGGATTCAACTATCCATAGTGTTACTCTCAAGTCCCGCTGCATGCTCTTGCAGCCGCTGGAGTGATTCCGCATCCAACTCGGTTCGCAGGGCGTGGTTCAGCAGGCGGCGCTTGAGGGCGCGCTCCCAACACGCGGGATTCGTGCATAGATAAGCACCACGCCCATTGGCCTTGCCTGACAGGTCCACCGACACACTTCCCTCCGGGGAGCGTACAATGCGAACCAACGAGCGTTTGGACAACGCCTGACGGCAGGCAATACAGGTTCGAGTAGGTTGATGTTTGGCTCTCATAAGACTATCCAAAAAAGGGGCAGCCAACGCCTGCGCGCAGGGCTGCCCCTTCTCTTTTTACTGCCCTCTTACCAATCGCTTTTTTCATCACCTTTGGGGCGGCGCGCACGGTGCGATGCCTTGCCACGGTCCTTTTCCCAGGGGCGCTCCTCGACCTTCTTCGTGTCCTGCTCGCGCTCCTTGCCCTTCTTCTTCTTCGACTTTTTCTTGCGTTCAACAGTCGTGTCGAGCGATTCCGCCTCGCCACGGTCATTGAGCGTATAGAAGATCATAGGAACCTTGCTCTTGCCCCCTGACTGAGGTGCATCGTCCTCGTCGTCTTCCCACTCCTCCTCAATAACCTCTTTGGGCTTGGGCGGCGTAGGTTGGGCAACCGGAGGTGGTGTTGGCTGCGGCGCACGCGCCGTCGGTGCGACAAACGTAGGTTGCGGCTCCGGCGCTTTTTCTTCGATGGGTGGTGTTGCCACGTCGTGCTCAACCTCTACCATCGGTGCAATGGGTTGAGCCTGCATGGCCTCCGGCAACGCGACCTCGTCAAAGGCAATCAGGTCCACCTCAGAGAGCACCTCGACCTCGCCGATGTGCTCCCCCTCTGTGGCGGACTCGGCAGCGGCAAGAAGTGCTCGCGCAGCAACCAGACGTTCTTCCTCCTCCGCACGGCGACGGGACTCTTCCTCGCGGCGACGCGCCTCACGCTCCGACAGGCGGACGCGCTCGGCGGATGACTCG
>JACCSL010000052.1 GCA_013812995.1 Ardenticatenales bacterium
GTCAAAAGTCAAAAGTCAAAAGTCAAAAGTCAAAAGTAACGGCGAACGGCGTAAGGACCAAGGCATTGGCTCTTCCAACGCTATGGGGCTGATTTCGCAAGGCGCGGTGCTGCTCCTGGCGGGCGGCGCGGCGGGGGTGATGGGGCTGGCGCTGTTCCTGACGCTGTCGCGTGGCGCGTGGATCGGCGCGGTGGTCGCGGTGGTCGCGGTGGGGACACTGCTGAGCCGGCGGGCGGCGCTGGCCTCGCTTTTCCTGGGTATTGCCCTGGCGCTGGCTTTCTCGTTGGGGCTGGCACAATTCTTGCCGGAGGCCCTGGCACGCCGCGCCACCGACTTTTTGCCGTACATCAATGTTTTTAATGTTCAGGTGCGTGGCATCACGATCACCACTGAGAATTTTGCTGTCATCGAGCGATTGGCGCACTGGCAGGCGGGCTATGAGATGTGGCTAGACCGCCCCTGGTTGGGGCAGGGGATAGGCAACTATGTAGCAGCCTATCCCACCTTTCGGATTCCCCCTTGGGACGAGCCGCTGGGGCACGCCCACAACCTCTTTCTCAACACCCTTGCCGAGACGGGCGTGCTTGGCCTGGGAGCCTACCTGTTTTTCTGGGGAAATGCGCTCTGGATGGCCTTTCGCGCGGTTCGCCAGAATGAGGGGCTCTGGCGGGGGGTAGCGGTAGGGGCGTTAGGTGCAATGGTCCATTTACACCTGCACAACTTCTTCGATAATTTGTACGTCCATAGCATTTATCTACACTTGGCTCTGCTTCTGGCAATTGTCGCCAGGCTGGCCAGCCAGCGCACTTATTCAAAGGAAATTCAATGATCCTGGAAAACCTGCAAGTGAAAGTCAGCTCTATGTCGACCAATCGCAAGGAGCAGAAGCGCTTCGTCAAGTTCGCGATTGTTGGTGCGATTGGGGCACTGGTGGACTTCATGGTCCTGAATCTACTGGTTCAAGTGGTAGGACTGGACCCTTTGAGTGCCAACCCTTTCTCCTTCAGCGCGGCGGTCGTCTCTAACTTTACCTGGAATCGTCTCTGGTCCTTCCCCGAGAGTCGCCAGCGCCCCCTACTCGCTCAATTCGGGCAGTTCGCTCTTATTAATGTTGTCGGTCTCGTCATCAATCAAGCTATATTCTGGGTGGTGCTCCACCGCGTTATGCCCGTCGTCGGGATTAGTGAGCCGCTTGATTATAACCTGGCGAAGGCGGTTGCCATCGGCCTGGTACTCTTCTGGAATTTCGGTATTAACCGGGTGACGACCTACAAAGGGTTGTAACACGCACCGCTTTCAGGGACGGGACGCGCCTGGCGCGTCCCGTTTTTGTTTTCAAATATCCCTCTATAAGTGGACCGTATCTTTGAAGTGCATCTCTGCTTGTGCTATCGTAGAGGGTGCGGCCCGCGCGGGCTACTATGAATTCAACCACACGCCACCGGCTAGAGGGATTGACAATAATGCGACTGCGACTCACTACCGCAACACTCGCCCGCTTTCTAACACTGCTCTTTGTGCTCCTACCTCTGGGGCTCCTGCGCCACGATACCCAGGAGGTTCGCGCAGAACCTGAGCAGGTCATCAAACTGTACCTGCCGACGATGCGCCAAAATCATCCTCTGCAACCTTCGATTTTCGGGGCGGAGATCAATATCTCTCACGCGGAGGTTGCCCAAAAAGGACGTGCGGCTAACCTGTACTGGACTCGCTACAATGGCATCCGGTGGTCGGAAGTCGAGGCAGTACAGGGCGTTCGGGATTGGACCCAAGTGAATGCCGAGTCGATTGAACTGCGATACATCGTGAGCAAGGGGCTTACACCCATCGTGGTCGTTCGAGGGACGCCAAACTGGGCTCAGCTAATTCCCGGAGCCGCCTGCGGCCCCATCCGCGCGGAACATCTGGATGCCTATGCTGACTTCGTGGGGGAAGTCGTAACCCGCTACAGCCAGCACCCCTATAACATCCATCACTGGGAGCTGGGAAACGAACCTGACATTTCCATCCAGCAGCTCGCGGGGAATGGAAACAGTATGTTCGGCTGCTGGGGCGTCGAGGGCGATCCCTACTTTGGCGGAGAGTACTATGCCGAGATGCTGAAGCGCGTCTATCCGGCCATCAAGCGGGCCGACCCGACTGCCCAGGTGCTGATCGGCGGGCTCCTACTTGACTGCGATCCGACGAACCCACCCGCCAACAAAAGCTGTGAGTCGGCGCGCTTCCTGGAGGGCATTCTTCGCAATGGGGGAGGAAACTTCTTCGATATGGTTGCTTATCATGGGTATGTCTTCTGGGCAAACAACAGAGTGGACTGGTCCCAGCATGATTCCAACTGGCAGACTCGGGGCGGGGCGGTGCTGGGCAAGCTAAACTTTATTCGACAGATGTTGGCAGCCCACAACATCTCCAAACCGGTTATTCTCACAGAAGCGGGCCTCCTTTGTCATGAAAGCACCACCTGCCCCGTCGCAGAATTCGAGGCTGATAAGGCCAACTACGCGGTTCGGCTCTACTCGCGTGCCTGGGCGAACGGGCTTCAGGGTGCCATCTGGTTTACCCTGGATGGGCCTGGCTGGAGAGAGGGCGGGATGCTCGATGCGGCCCAGAATCCGCGTCCTGTTTTCACCACTGTGCATTTTCTGGCAACCCGTCTGTCAGGGGGCACCTATGTAGGCCAAGACTCGGTTGGCTCCCGCGAGGGGTATATCTTCCGCAATGCGGGTCGAACCTACCGCATCTACTGGACGAATGATACCTCTTCGACCACGGTTTCCTTGCCTACGGGTGCACTTGTCTACGATAAGTACGGTCGCCAGATGTTCCCTGTGGGGGGGACGATGCCGGTTGGATTCGATCCGGTTATCATCGAGTCTGCGAACTAACAGAGCTCCAACAAAGAAGAGCCCTGGAATCCCAGGGCTCTTTTCTTTGAGGCATCGCACCGGCGAGCACTCGTGTCAGGGGCGCAGTTGAACGTAGACCGGGCTAAAGCCCACCGAGATCTGCACGTTGCAATCCACCGTCACTGGAGTGATGGGTTGACCATCGCGCGTATAGGCCGCGAGAAACTGAGTGGATGGAACGTTGACGAGGCGCGATGTGCTGTCACGGGACCAGAGGACATCAACTACAAAGGTTCGCCTGTTGAAGCGGTAGCCCTCCACCCTATCGACTCCGTGGTTCATGTACATAGGAGGAATCGCAGCTCCGTAGGTCTGCTTGATTAGCTGCTGGTAGGCTGTATAGACGAGCTTTGGTTCCTGGGCATCATCAAGGAGGCCCCCTGAGCGCCACCCAGGCCCATTCAGCGTATACCAGGTGACCTGATCGACCCCGTTGCCCAGCCCACGCGTAAAGCTGCGCACTATATGGTCTGCCTGGGCCTCAAAGAAATGGTGCGGGGGTGGCTCACATTCTACGAAGGGTGGGGTGCAGAGGAGTCCTGACTCATTGAGGAAGAGCGGTTTGTCTATCCCATAGCGATCCATGACATCCTGAAGGAAGCGCGCTTTTCCCACGACTATACCACCCAGGGGGGCCCAGACGGGGTGAATCAGGTCATAGTCCACCTGCACATTGCCGTAGGAGGGATAGCCGTGGTAGGCGACGATATCGAAGTAGGGCGCGGCCCCACTGCGTAGAACCCCCTCGAAGAAGTGCTCAGGGGTACCGTAGGTCAGATCGGTGCTCTGATGGGTATGAAGGAGCAAGCCGCCGATCAGGATCTTTGCATCGGGATCAGCCTGTCGGATGGCGGGGACGACGGCCTTGAGCATCTCGCCATAGTGCTCCCCGCCATAATAGGGATCATTGATGTTGCCCCAACAGCCAAAAATGCTGTTGGGCGCGACGAGGCTGGGATCGATATCGACCTCGTTGCCCAATTCCCAATAATGGACATTGTAAGGGGGTTGCTTGTAACGCTCCACGAGAGCGGTCAGGAAGGCCGCATACTCGTCAAAGTAGTCCGCACGCAGCGGCCCGCAGGAGGTCGCGTAGGGGATATTGAGCGTGGCCCAGTGAGGGTAGTCGTCCACGATCACAATAGGCGTCATATTTGCCAACTGCGCGGCCTGGATATCCCGGTCAAGGCGCAGCAGGGCAGTCCAGTTGTAAGGATCGCCCTCCGCCGGCTGGACAGCCTTCCAGCTAACCCCACCATTCACACGATGCCAGGAGGCCCCCAACTGGATGGCGCGCTCTTTGATGCTGGGAACGGCCAGCCGACCCGCGTTCACTTCAACCCCGAAGGGCGAGGCCCAGGGGTGATTGTCCCGGACAATGGGCAGGTAAATAATGGGCAAGTGATATTCTTCAAGGGCCATGGGGAGGTAGAGAGTGGATTTGCTAATCTGCGTCGCCTTGGTC
>JACCSL010000085.1 GCA_013812995.1 Ardenticatenales bacterium
GGATATGAGTTCCAGTTGGAGCAATTTCAACATGAGCGGCTCATCCTGGGGATCGTTTATGTCGGACAGGCGCAACGAATTCTCGACAAGATACTCGCCTATGCCAAGATGCGGCGCTCGTTTGGCAAGCGGCTCATCGAGCATCAGCATCTGGCATTTACCCTGGCTTCCCTAAAGACCGACGCAGCCCTGTTGCAGCAGTTCATCTACCATTGTGTCGATCTGTTTATGAAACAAAAGGAATGTACCTGTGAGCTTGCCATGCTAAAGTGGCGGTCGAGCGCCCTCGTCCGACAGGTGGGGGATACGGCAATGCAATTCTTTGCAGGCCGTGGATACATGGATGATCCAGAAATAGCACGCCTCTTCCTGGATAGTCGTGCCGCGTCTATCGCCGGGGGAACCGATGAGGTGATGCAACATATCATCACGAAGTTTTTGTGAAACTGATCCAGGGGAGGCCCTACCGTGCGAGATTTTGATTCTTGGAACTTGATTACCCACGAGCAGCAGGCGCTGCTCGATGCTTTCAACGCGACCGATAGACCCTTTTCAGAGGATGCAACCTTGACCTCGCTCTTTTATGAGCAGGTGCGTCAGACGCCTGATCGTCAGGCGATATCGTTTGACAAGCAGCAGTTGAACTACGCCGAGTTGAATGAGCAGTCTAATCAGGTGGGGCACCTGTTGCGGAAGGTGGGGGTCGATCGGGAAGGGCCGATCGCCATCTTGTTTGATCGCAGCATCGACCAGTACATCGCCCTCCTGGGCGCTATCAAGGCGGGGGGAGCCTACCTGCCATTGGATGTCAGCAACCCAAAGAACCGGTTGCGCGAAATCCTGGCGGTTAGCGAGGTGGCTGCAATCGTCACGGCAAGCGAATATCTAACCACCGTCGAGAGCAACAAAAAGACACCCATTCTCCTGTTGAACGAGTTGAAGGGGTTCCAACGTGCAAAAAAACAACAGGCTCATATCTTCGATATCGAAGATGTGCGCAGCCAACCCAAGGATGATCTACCTCTGATCAACGACCCACACGATCTCGCCTATATCATTTATACCTCAGGCTCGACGGGACAGCCAAAGGGTGTGATGATCGAGCATCGGAGCGCGGTCAATTTTGTGGAGTGGGTGAAGAGAACCTTTGAGGTCGACTCGCATGCACGTGTTACCCAGAACGCTCCCCTGTTTTTCGATGCATCGGTGCAGCAGATATTTCCTGCGCTGACGAGTGGGGCGACTCTTTATCCGATCCCCACCGATGTGCGGCTGGATCCGCCCACCTTCCTGAAATGGTTACAGAGCCACCAGATTACCCACTACGATAGCGTTCCAACGCTGTGGTATCAGGTGGTGGCAGAAGTGGCGAAACAGTCCAAAGTAGAGCCGGTGCAATTGCCCCACCTACGTCACCTCCTTTTGGCAGGAGAGGTACTGCAAATGGAACAGGTGCGCCTCTGGCGAAACAGTGTCTCGACCGCCCATCAGATTTACAACATCTATGGACCGACCGAAGCCACCGTCGATGCGACGATATACGAGATCCAGGGGGCCGAAGCCGGGCCAGTCGCCCCCATTGGTCGCCCCCTCCAAAACATGCAACTCTACCTCTTGACCCAACAGCGACAACCCTGTCCTCCTAATACAGAAGGAGAGATTTACATAGGAGGGGTCGGGGTCGCCAGGGGCTATCTTCATGCGCCAACGCTAACCGCAGCCGCGTTTGTCGAAGATGAGCATGGGAAGCGGCTCTATCGTACGGGCGATTACGGGCGATTGCTTCCAGAGAGCATCCTCGAATTCTCAGGGCGACATGATGAGCAAGTCAAAATACGGGGGAATCGTGTCGAGTTGGATGAGATCAAGGGCGCGCTCTTAGCTCATCCCCAAATTATGGATGCTGTAGTCCTGGTTCTCGAAGAGCCGAGCACCCCTCGCCTGGCCGCTTTCCTCATCCCCCAGCCTGGCGCAACCCTTTTGCCAGAAGAGATACGAGCGGAACTGACAGAGCACCTGGCGACATACATGATTCCGCACTATTACTATTCGATCACAGAGTTCCCCAAATTGCCCAACGGAAAAATCGACCATAAAGCACTGCGGCACTATCACCCCTCTATCGAAAGCAAAGAGGGGGACAACCAGACGGTTTTTCTGACGCAGACCCAGAAACAACTGATGGACATCTGGCAAGAGACCCTTGCTCTATCCCAGATTAGCCTGGATGACAATTTCTTCGACCTAGGCGGGGATTCTATCTTGAGCATCGTTATTGGCCATCATTGCCGAACGTATGGGATCCATCTGAAGGCGATGGATCTGTTCAGATATCCTACGATTCGCACGCTGGCTGCTTTTATCGATAGCAACCAAGCGGAGATGATGCATCAGCCACCACCCAAAGAGACACCCAAAGCTCCTCTGGTTGACCTTACCGAAACCCAAAAACGCAGATTGCCTGCCACGGGTGCCTATGTCTTGCCCCTGTTACCCATGCAGCAGGCCATTTACTTTACGGTTCAGGCTTTTGAGAGTCAGTTTTACATTGTTCAGGAGCTTTATGCATGCATAGGGGCATTTGATGAGGAAGCGTTTATCAAAGCTGCCAATGCCCTCATGGCCCGCCATGAAGCGCTCCGGGCGGTTTTTCTCGCCCATGTGCGTCCCGAACCGATCCAGGTGATTCTGGACAAGGTAGAGGCCAGGGTTACCATTACGGATATCAGCCACTTACCCCCGGAGCAGCGAAGAACACATGGCAGCACCATGGCAAATGCCATCCGAGAGCAAGGGTTTGACCTGACTCAAGCCCCTCAGATTCGCTTTGATGTCTTCAAGTCCAACGAGAGCGAATTCGAGATTCTCTGGACGATGCACCATATCATCTCGGATGGATGGTCCGGCGCTTTGATGCGTCGTGAATTGTCTCGCCTCTACAGACAGATCCATGAAAATACCATCCGCCCGCTTCCACCCCTGAAATACAACTTCCATGACTATGTGGAATATGTTTACGGGAAGGAGAGTCACACCAGGCAAGAATTCTGGAAAACCTATTTGCAAGACGTACAGCCTTTGCGCCTTCCCCATGATAGTTTTAGCGGGGCAGATGAGGTGGAGGACTTTCCAATCGACATCGTTTATTATCAAGTTCCTGCTGCCCAGAGCGATGCATGGAGGGAGTTTGCCAAACAGCACAATGTCACATACAGCATGTTGTTTCTTACTGTCTATACCTTTCTCCTCAAGTACCTATCTCGTCAGGACGATCTGCTCCTCGGTGTTATCAATGCCAATCGCTCCCACGAACTGGAAAATGTCACCGAGATTGTTGGCTGTTTGATTAACACCCTCCCTTTCCGTGTGAACCTGGAGGGGTTGGATACCTTTGAGGAGGCCCTGCAAGTCATTAAGACTTCCTTCATGCAGACGATGGAGTATGAGGGTCTGACCCTCAAGTCAGAAGAACGAAAGGTAGGGGTAGAGAGTTCGCTTCAGGCGATGTTTACCTTCCAAAACTATCCGACTGAGAATGCCCAGAATACCGACGATTATGGTACCTTTCGCGTACAGTCGAAACGCAGCCTGGAAAGCGCTAATGTTCCCCTCGTGTTTTCTTGTTCCGAGTACGGACAGGAGCATTCCTTACTCTTAGAGTTTCAGTATCTGCGAATAAGGTTCCAGAGAAAAACCATTGAGTCATGGATGCAGATCCTCTTGAGCATCCTTTCCCAGGCAATCGCTTGATGCGAAGCTTGCCTATCGTATTCGGAGTGCTCATCAAGAAAAAGACCCTGGAAGTGACCCCGGCCGAATCGAGAGGAAAGGTAACCTCAGTGAATCACGGAATGGGCTGGGACGAAAAAATAGGGATGGACATGATAGTGCCATAGGCGACCTCAATCGCGCGGCGTAGGAAGGCAATGAAGCGTGCCAAGCGGAAGCGGTCGATCTGCAAGCGAAAGGGGCCATGCCCCACGGCGTGGGTAGCCAGACAGCGTAGGCAGACCCAGAGGTCGATGAGCAGGAGGGCCAAGGCCAAAAAGAAGAAGCGCAGGGCGGGGTTGCGGGAGTTGGTAAGAGCGCGCACTTGGCCGAGTTGACGGTA
>JACCSL010000096.1 GCA_013812995.1 Ardenticatenales bacterium
ACCCAACTCGGGGAATCTCACCTGGATGGCCCGCATGAGGTACTCCACCTCCTCGGAAGTGATGCGGGGTTCCT
This sequence comes from Ardenticatenales bacterium, assembly GCA_013812995.1. Lineage (GTDB taxonomy): Bacteria > Chloroflexota > Anaerolineae > Ardenticatenales > Ardenticatenaceae > JACCSL01. The sequence goes on from JACCSL010000096.1 coordinate 75, forward strand.
CGTTCAAGGAAGGCTTGTGATCCAGGTCTGTTGTCCCGACCACCGTGGCTCCCTCCCAGGGAAAAGCAAAGAGAAAGCGGCGATCCTCGGGGTGCGTGATCGCGATGGCCTGTGCGACGGGCAAGCGCCACGCGGGAAAAATCAGGTGGCTCCCACGAAGCGGGCGAATGGCGCGTTGCGCCCCGACCTCACCGCGCAGATGATCTGCCCAGGCCCCCGTCGCGTTGATGACCACCCGTGCCCGCACCTCTGCCTCGCACCCGGATTCGACATCGTGCAGCCGAACGCCCACGACCTCCTCTGCCTCGCGCAAGAGCCCCTCGACTCTGGCATAGTTCAGCGCCGTTCCGCCCTCGGAAACGGCCTCGCGGAGCACGCGCAGCACCAGCCGGGTGTCATCCGTCTGAGCGTCCTGGTAGCGCAGGCCGCCCGTCAGCCCCGCCCGCGCGACGTGCGGCGCGAGCAGGAGGAAATCCTCCCGGCTGTAATGGTCGTACTGGCGCTGCCCGGCCAGAAAATCGTAGAGCATCAGCCCCGCCGTGTAGGTCCAGCGCCCCGGCCGCTCTCCCTTGTAGAGGGCGATGAGAAAGCCGAGCGGCTCGACGAGACCCGGTGCCTCCACCAGCAGCCGGTCGCGCTCCCGGACGGAGTCCTGAATGAGCCCCACCTGCCCCTGCTGCAAGTAGCGCAGCCCGCCGTGGACCAGTTTGGAGGAGCGGCTGGAGGTGCCCCAGGCGAAGTCCCGCTGCTCGACCAGTAGGGCGCGCAGCCCAAGCCGCGCCGCCTCGCGCAGGATACCCGCGCCGGTAATCCCGCCGCCCACCACGATGACATCCCACGGTTGCTCTAGTTGTCCCCAGATGGACTCTCTCCAACCACGCTCCCACATTGTTCCTCCTTAGCCTTCCTGCGGCAACAATACAGCGGGATTCATCATCCCTTTTGGATCGAAGTGCTGGCAAAGCGTCGCTACAGCGGAGAGACCCAGTGCTCCCTTTTCCGCCCCCACGTAGGGCGCATGATCGACGCCTACCCCATGCTGGTGGCTGATGGTGGCACCGCACGCCACCAGGGCGCGGCTCGCGGTACCCTTGAGCGCCTGCCAGCGGCGCAGCGTCTCCTCCGGGGTGCTCGCCAGCCGGAAGAGATAGGTCGTGTAGATGCTGGAGCCCGTCGGGTAAAGGTGCGAGAGGTGCGTGAAGACATGCACCCGCTCCCCCCACTCCGTCAGGGCCGAGCGAATCGCCTGCTCGATGGCGTCCACGGTACCCGGCACCTTGTCCCAGGTGGTGGCTGTTTCCAGCGTGTCCACGGCGTAGCCCATCTCCCAGAGCGTGTTGCGCAGGTAGGGCGCGCGGAAGCGGTTCTTCTTCCACTGGCTGCCAAAGAGCGTCCCCACCGCGATGCCGCCCTGTGCCCTGGCGAGCGCCAGCGCCTCTTTCCGCGCCCACGCCATCTCGCGGCGCGACCCGGTGAAGCCAAGGATTGCCATCGACTTGTCCTCGCCCGCGCCGCGCATCCCCAATACCTGTTGGAACAACCCCAGCAGGCGAGGATGGCCTGCCAGTGCGAGATTCGTCGTCGTCTCGTTGGGCGTGCTCAGCCGCATCATCGAGAGCGGAAGCTGCGCCTGGGCAATGGCACGCACCGCTGTCTGGCCGCGTCCCCAATCCGGGAAGAAGAGCGCGTGAAAGCTCTCTTCCTCGGGCAGCGGCACAACCCGCACCGTCGCCTCCGTGATGATGCCCATCCGCCCCTCGGAGCCGAGAATCACCTGCCGCAAATCCGGCCCCGCCGCCGAGGCCGGGAACGGGGGCATTTCCAGCGTGCCCGCCGGGCTCTCCACCCGCCCGCCCGCGAAAAGCTCCTCGATACGCCCGTAGCGCAGGGATTGCTGCCCGCTGGACCGTGTTGCGACCCAGCCGCCCAGCGTGGAATACTCGAACGATTGCGGGAAGTGGCCCAGTGTATAGCCCCGCGCGCGGAGCTGCGCCTCCAGGTCCGGCCCAACCACGCCCGCCCCGAAGGTTGCGAGCAGGGAGGTGACATTGAAACGGTGCAGTTGGTTCAAGCGACGTAGATCAACGGTCAGCACCGGGGCATCACCCGGTTGCGGGTTGATGTGCCCCACCACGCTCGTCCCGCCGCCGTAAGGAATCAGCCGCGCGCCAACCTCAGCCGCGTAGTGAATCAGTGCGCTCACCTCGCTATCGTTCGTCGGGTAGGCGACGCCATCGGGGAAGGCCGCGATCTGCCCGCTGCGGAGCGCAATCCAGTCGGGCAAACTCTGCCCGCGTGCGTGCAGCACGCGGCTGGCGGGCTCCTGCGACACCAGCGCGTGCGCGGGCAGGCGCGAGGGAGAAACCGCCGCGACGACCTCCGCCAGGGTGATATCCTCGGGGGGCTTTCCGCTGCCCACCCGCTCTGCCAAAAAACCCGCTGCCGCAGCGGGCAGGTGGGAAACAGTATGATCGTCACCCCAGCCATTCCATCGTCTCATCGTAGTGCTCCTCTCATCTCATTCAAGTTGTGAACCTGGCACCAAAAATGGATACTTTCCTGCATCGCAAAGCGCACCAACTGCTCCGTCGGGTCGCCCTCGCCCGCCTGGGCCGCCGCCATCAGCGCCCGGTAGAAGCGGCGCGAGGCCGCGCGGGCCTCGGTACTGGCAAAGTAGACCCTGGCAGCGTCCTCGTAAAAGCCTGCAAAGCCATTCAAAATCATCGTGTAGATGGGATTTCCGGAGGCGACGGTCAGCGCGTGGTGCAGCCGCCAGTCGAACGCCGCAAAGCGCTCGGGCGTGTCGGGTAGCTGCTCCCCCTCCGCCAGCAGCGCCATGACCTCATGCGGAACGCGCTCGACGGCCAGCCGAATGTAGGCCGGGGCCATCACCTCCCGCACATCCAGCAGATGGAGAATAAACGAGGGGGCCAGATGCTCATTGTGGCGAATCAGCGCGCTGAGCACATTGAGCCCGCCCTCGCGCTCGTAATCATTGACCCGCGTGGATTTCCCCTGCTGCACCGTGAGCCAGCCGTCGCGCTCCAGCCGCCGCAGCGCCTCCCGCAGCGTGGGCCGCGTCACCCCCAGTTGCCCGGCGAGTTCGCGCTCGCCTGGCAGCGTGGTGCCCGCCGGAAAGGTGCCATCCAGAATGGCACCCACCAGCATCTGCTCCGCGTGCTCTGCCGGACGTATCGGGGGCACCCAATCTGTCATTTTTTCTCCAGTGGTAAGTGGTCTGACCAGTTGGGCAGCAGTATAATCGTACGCTTGCTTTTTGTCAATCCCCAGAAAGGACGAGTTTCATGCTCACGATTCGCTCTGCTATGCCCGAGGATAGCGCCGCCCTGCTCGCCTTGGATACCATCGCCCCGCACGAGGGGCAGCGCGTTGCCTTCATTCGCCGCATCGTGAGCGATGGCAGCGGCTATGTCGCGCTCGCGGAGGAAGAGGTAGCCGGGTACGGGGTGCTGGAGTACAACTTTTTCGACAATGGCTTTATTTCAATGCTCTACGTTGGCGCGGTGCATCGCCGCCAGGGCGTGGGGCAGGCGCTGATGGAACACATGGCAAAGCAGTGCCGGTCAGCAAAGCTCTTCACCTCGACCAATCTATCGAATCTGCCGATGCAGACGCTGCTCGCGCGGCTGGGCTATGTCTTGAGCGGGGTGATTCACAACCTGGACGAGGGAGACCCGGAGGTCGTCTATTTCAAGGGGAAAGTATAGAAA
>JACCSL010000101.1 GCA_013812995.1 Ardenticatenales bacterium
TCTCCCCGGCCGTCGGCCGCCCCTCTCCCGATGTCGGGCGAGGGGCCACGGAGCGAAGCGACGTGGGGGTGAGGGCGCGCATGGCACGCTTCCCGATCTTCCATACCACAAATTCCAGCAGAACCAGTTACGTTTTACATTTTACGTTTTATCAACCCTACCCAACGTCCTTATCTATCACCGCATCCCTGACAGACCCCTAGAAATAGCCATCGACATAGGTTTTCCGAAAGCCGTAGTCGGTGCTGAAGGAACCAAACGCCTTGCGATGGGAAACCGTGATGGGGTAGCGGCGCAGCGAACTGAGTCCGCGCCGCGCGATCTGCCAGGGGCTGTAGACTTTGCGCACCAACCAACTGTAGTGCTTGTGCATTTCATCCACCGTCATGAGTTTGGGGCGATAGGTGATGTGCGCGGTGTCGTAGTAGCTCCACGGCACATCTAGCAGACGGCCCTCGTCAACGATTTGCTCGCGGAAGGGGGTCCCCGGGAACGGCGTGAGCACAGTCAGGCTGACGCCATCCAGCTCACTATCGCGCAGGAACTCCCACATGGCCTGATAACTCTCCGGGGTATCGTGGTCAAAGCCGGTCACGAAGAGACCAACGACGCCCACGCCCGCCGCGTGAATCTTACGAACCACCTCGCGAATCTGCTGGGCGTGTGCCTTCGTCTTGCCGCCCAGCGAGCTCTTGTTGTCCGGATTGATGGATTCGAAGCCGATGAAGATTTTGTCCAGGTGCGCCTTGCGGGCCAGCTTGAGCAGGTCCGGGTAATTGGCAACGATCTGCTCACCCTGGGCATTCCAGCTCTGGAGGGGCAGCTTCTCCATGCGCTTGAAGAGCTCTTCCAGGTACTCCGGCGCGGTGCGGAAATTCAGCCCGAAGTTGTCATCGGTGACACCAAAGCGCCGAATACCGCGCCGCTCGATCTCATCGATCACCTCGTCAATCGGGCGGTGGCGCATGATGCGCCCCGACACGCGGATGGCCGTGCAGAAGTCGCAGTCGCGCGGGCAGCCCCGTGTGATTTCCATGAAAGGCGTCCAGTAGTCTCGGTGCTCATTGACGATGCGCATGGCCCGATCGGTGATTGTCGCAACGCCTTGCAGGGAACTCCACGCCTCATCGCGGTAGAGCGGCTTGAGGGTATCGTTCGCAAAATCGTTGATGATCTGCACCCAGGTGCGGTAGCCCTCGCCGACCGAGACCACATCAGCGAACTCGGCGCAATGCTCTGGCATCAGCGTGGCGTGCGTGCCACCAATCACCACCGTGGCCCCGCGCCGCCGCATCTCGCGCGCGATGATGGCCGCACGATCAATGGTGAAGGTCATGCTGGTGATGCCAATCAGGTCATTGGGGCCAATCCCGTCATACTTGATCGGCTCAAGGTTCTCGTCCCAGATCTCGACGGGAATCTCATCGGGAATCAGCGAGGCGAGGCGCATCAGGGTATAGGGGGCTCCACGGGCCTTGCCAAGCAGGCGACCGTCGCGGTAGGGCTGAATCAGAATCACACGGCGAATATCCATGCTCCTCTATCCTTTCTTCTGCAACTAAAGTGCAAGAAACTATCAGTGAAAATCACCCTCGTGCTGTCGGTTTTCTAAGTCCCAATCCCACAAGGACCAATAAGATGATAAAGCTCGTCAGAGAGACGAGGTTTGCCAGGCGACGCAGGGGCGGATCGCCAAAGCGGAAAGCCAGCAGGTGTTCCCCCGCCGGAACTTGAACTGTCATCAACCCCAGCGGCGTCCCCTCCGGCTCGACGGTCACGGGCTGCCCGTCCACGGTTGCCTGCCAGCCGGGATACCAGTACGTCAGGTAGCGAATCGTGGCGGGCTGGGCAGCCACGATTTGCGCGGTAGCGCTGCCCCCACCAACGTGTAGTTGGGTAATGGCAACGTCCGGCGTCAGCGCCTCAAAGCGCTGCGGCGTCTCGTTGGCCTCCAATGCAGCCAGCATGGGAGAGTCTGTCGGCTGCACCGTTGTCTGAGCGACCATCGCGACCATGTCGGGATGGCGGCTCTCGTAATCCCGCCAGAGCTGCTGCGTCTCGTGGCGCGGGCTGGGCGGCGTCAGTTGTGGCTGGACATAGCGGGCGCTGCTCGTCAGCAGTAGCAGGAGCCCCACCGCAAGCCCCGGCGTGATTGTTCCCTGCCCGGCAGCCAGGGGTAGCGCCGCCGTGCCCGCGAGCAGCGCCAGCGGAAACGCAACCACCGCCAGGAGACGCCAGGGAAACTGGACGAGGGTGGCGAGCGGATTCAGATCCCACAGGATTTTCGCGGGTGGCAGCATGAGCCCCACCAGCAGCAAGAACGAGATGGTATAGAAG
>JACCSL010000107.1 GCA_013812995.1 Ardenticatenales bacterium
GCGGTGCCCACGGTGGGTACCGCGCAGGCCGCTGCCTCCAGCACGGCCACCGGCCCTGCCTCGTGGCGCGAGGTGAGTACAAAGAGGTGTGATCGCTGGTAAAAGGCGCGGATCTCGTCATTGGGCAGAAATCCATGAAAGGTGATGTGATGATCTAGCCCTAGCGCGACCGCCTGTGCCTGAATCTGCCCGTTCAGCGTATCCTCGCCGATAATATCAAGGTGAACCGCTGGCTCCGCGTCGATCACGCGGCGCAGGGCGCGTAGCAGCGTGGCCTGATCCTTGACCGGGTTCAGGCTGGCAACGTGCAGCAGCCGCCAGGGCGGGCCAGGGCGGGCCAGGGGCGGCGCGAAGCACCTCTTGTCAACCCCCAGCGGCACCTCCAGCACCGGGAAGCCCCGCGCCTCGGCCTGGCGGCACATGGCGGGGGTCGCGGCGGTCATGCGCACCGCTAGCTGCCCCACCTGCGCGACTTGCAACCGGGCGCGCGCGTGCAACTGGGAGCCATAACCAATCTCCGGCAGCGCGACGAGTTCTCCCCCGCCCAGGCTGACGAGCACAGGAACGTCAAGCCAGCGCCCTGCCATCACCGTCAGCCATCCGGTCGTATCGCCCCAGAAGGCGTGCAGCACATCAAAGGGGCCCGCCGCGCGGAGGGCGCGCACGAGCAAGCGCCCGCGCCGCCACAAAGCCAGGCCAGGCAGCGCCCCACGCGGCACACTGCCGAGGTTATACACCGTTGCCCCCAGCAGAGAATAGACGCAGGGCTCCTCGTACTGGTGCAGCGCAAACACCGAAAGCTCATGGCGGCGTGCCAACCGCTCAATCAGCCAGAGGAGCACGGGGATTACCCGCTCGCGCCCGCTTCGGTCTACGCCCCCCGGTACCACCAGCGCAATCCGCGCCATCGCCATTGCTCCACACAATTTGTAAGAAGGTGGAATTTCCTGTTAGGCAATTCGCGACCCAGTTGGAGATAAGATACAATTTCGTCGCATGAAGGAATGGTTTCTTAAGAAAGTGATACTATGCCAGAACAAGATGAAGTAAAACTGTCATTGACCTCGTACGACACTACCGCACAACGGCGGGAACTTCTACTTGAATTGTTTCCCGATGCCTTTGCTGAAGGGGTACTTGATGTTGAGAGGCTCAAAGAACTCATCGGGCAGGCAGAAAAGGTGGGAGCGGAACGCTACGGTCTGTCGTGGGCTGGAAAAGCCGAAACATTACGGGCGGTGCAATCGCTCTCGACGGGCACGTTACGGCCCATGCCCGAACAGTCGCTTGAGTTCGACACGACGGGCAACCTCATCATCGAAGGCGACAATCTCGAAGTCCTTAAACTGCTGCAAAAAAGCTATCACCAACGGGTCAAGATGATCTACATTGACCCCCCTTACAACACTGGCAATGAGTTTATCTATCCTGACAACTTCCGCGAAGGCTTACAAACCTATCTGGAATACTCCGGGCAGGTCAAAAACGGTGTAAGGCAAAGCACCAATACCGAGACCAATGGCCGCTACCATTCCAGATGGCTCTCTATGATGTTTCCGCGCCTCTTTCTCGCTCGCAACCTGCTCCGTGACGACGGCTTTATTGCGGTGAGCATCAGCGATCACGAAGTAAGCAATTTGAGGCTTTTGCTTGATCAGGTATTTGGTGAAGAAAACTTTGTTGCCCAACTTATTTGGAAAAGTAGGCAGTTTCCGGATTCGCGCGCTGTGACGGGTGTTTCAACCGATCACGAATACATTTTGATTTATTCAAGGAGTAGCAATTCGGTTTTCAGAGGAATAGAGCGCGACGAAACGAAATTTAGTAATCCAGACAACGATGAACGTGGCCCGTGGATGAGCCGAAGCCTACTTGGACTCGCAACGGCAGAGCAGAGACCCAATTTGCATTACAGTATTATCGACCCGACGACTGGGACCGTTTACGAGCCTTCTGCCAATACGGGATGGAGATATTCTCAGGAGCGTATGCAGCAACTTCAAGACACAGGTTGTATTCTGTTCCCAAAAGTCCCCGGTGGTCGGCCACGCGAAAAAAAGTTTCGTGCGGATCTTCTCAATGAGTTCGTTGCATTTCCGAGCATCATCAACGATGTATTCACGGCGCATGGAACCGCCGAACTCAGAGAAATGTTCGGTGCTACCATATTTGATTTTCCAAAGCCGTCCGGCCTTATTCAAAAATTACTTAGCCAAATTGCAAACGAACCCCAGGACATTGTTCTGGACTTCTTCGCTGGGTCAGGCACAACGGCACAGGCGGTGATGGAACTTAACAAGGAAGATGGCGGAGATCGCAAGTTCATCCTGGTGCAATTGCCGGAGCCGACAAGCAACAGCGAGTATCCAACGGTTGCCGAGATCACCCGCGAGCGTGTGCGGCGCGCAACGAAGCAACTCAACAACATTGACGCAAGTATGCTGCCCCTCGCCGATGCCCCGCAAGATCGCGGCTTCAAAGCCTTCGCTCTGGCTGAGAGCAATTTCAAAGTATGGAACGGCGATATAACAGACGGGGATGAGCTCGCTACGCAGTTGCAACTTTACGCGGACCATCGCTTGCCCGACCGCTCCCAGCAGGACGTGCTGTACGAGTTGCTGCTGAAGTCCGGGCGCTCGCTGACGGCTCCTCTTATCGAGCGGACCATTGCCGGTCAATCGGTTTATGATGTGGACAACGGTCAGTTGCTCATCTGTCTGGACAATCCGATTGCTGAAGCAACCCTGCGCGGTATGATTGACGCAAAGCCGGGGCGCGTTCTCTGTTTAGATGAGTCGTTTGAGGGCAACGACCAACTCAAAACCAACATCGTGCTTCAAATGCGCGATGCCGAGATTGAGTTCCGCACTGTCTAACTCCTTGCGAGCTATTATGAAAATCAAATTCGATAAAAATCAGGACTACCAACTCGACGCGATCAATGCCGTTGTGGACGTATTTGAGGGCCAGCCATTGGCGCAGGGCGAACAGGAACTCGCGTTTGAGACAGCTTCCGGTGAACTATTTACCGACCTGGGTATCGGCAACCGACTTCTGCTTTCCGATGCCGCCCTTTTCACCAATGTACAAGCGATACAGCAGCGCAATAGCGTGGACGTTGTGGCTGAGTTACAAGGTCGCAATTTCTCAGTTGAAATGGAGACGGGAACCGGCAAGACTTATGTTTATCTGCGGACAATCTATGAGCTGAACGCGCATTATGGTTGGAAGAAGTTCATTATCGTCGTGCCCTCTGTTGCCATCCGCGAAGGTGTCATGCAGACCATCAAACTCACACGCGAGCATTTCGTTTCTCTTTACAACAACACTCCCCTGGATGCCTGGGTTTATGAGTCTTTGCAGGTATCACGACTGCGGGGCTTTGCAACAAGCAATCAATTACAGCTTTTAGTGATCAACATACAAGCCTTTGATAAAAAAGACATCGCCGTCATTCATCGTGATAACGACCGGCTGTCGGGCCGTCGCCCGATTGAGTTCATTCAGGCAACAAGTCCGATCGTTATTATCGATGAGCCTCAGAATATGGAATCAAAGGTGGCGAAAGAAGCCCTGGAAAGTCTTCATCCCGCTTGCACGCTGCGCTATTCCGCAACCCATCGCTCCTCCTACAATTTGCTGTACCGACTGGATCCAGTCAAAGCCTATGAGTTACGGTTGGTCAAGCGCATCGAGGTGGACTCTGTGCTCGCCATAGCGGGTTTCAACGAACCCTATATTGCGGTCAAAAATATCACAGCCACCAAGAGCAAGATTAGCGCGAAGTTGGAAATCGACATGGAAGCAGCCAACGGGCCTGTGCGAAAGACGGTGACCGTGAGCGGTAACGGAGGCAACCTCTATGCGCTATCGAGGGAGCGTGAGCAATACCAGGGATATGTCGTTTCAGGGATCGATGCGGGGAATAAATACATCGAATTTGAAAACGGGGTCGTCTTGTCTATGGGTGAATCTCAAGGCGGCTATACCGATGAGATCATGCGGATTCAGATCGAAGAAACAGTACGGGAACACTTCGATAAGGAATTGGCTATTTCTCGTCTGCCAGAAGGCCAACGGCTCAAAGTGCTTTCACTATTTTTCATTGACCGTGTTGCGAACTACACAAGGGACGACGGTAAAATTCGGCGCTGGTTTATTGAAGCCTATGAGAAAATTGCTGCACAGAAGCGATTTGAGGGATTGAAGCCACTTCCCATCGACAAAGTGCATAATGGCTATTTTGCACAAGATAAACATGGCTTTAAGGACTCTAGCGAAGGTCACACTACCAAAGCGGATGATGAAGCCTATCACCTTATCATGGAAGCCAAAGAGCAGCTTTTATCGCTTGATGAACCCTTACGTTTTATTTTCAGCCATTCCGCCTTACGTGAAGGCTGGGACAATCCTAATGTTTTCCAGATTTGTACACTCAACGAAACCCAGTCCGTCACGCGGAAACGCCAGGAAATTGGGCGCGGTCTGCGTCTTCCTGTGCGCGAAAACGGCGAGCGGTCATTCGATGAGAGTATCAACCGCCTGACCATCATTGCAAACGAAAGCTACCGCGACTTTGCTAAGGCGTTGCAAGATCAAATGCAAGAGGAATGGGGGGGGATCAAGTATCCTGTTGCTAACAAACGCGACCGGGAGAAGGCCACGCTCAAACAGGGCTGGATGCTGGATGAGGACTTCAAGGCATTATGGGAACGTATCAAGCACCAAACACGCTACCAGGTTCACTACGATACAGAAAAGCTCATCACGAAAGCCGTTGAAAACTTGAATCAGTTACCACCCCTGACTAAGCCAGATTTTCAAGTACTCAAAGGCGAGTTGATAACCACAGAAACGGGTGTTGTGACCGAACTACGCGCCACGCACCGACGTGATGGGAATCGTCCTGTGCATACCATTCCCGATTTATTGGCTCACTTACAGCGTGAAACAGAACTCACGCGCTCCACGCTGGCCCAGATTCTCATTCGCTCCGGTCGTCTGGCCCAGGCTGCCCTCAACCCACAGCAGCTCATCGA